>PLXX01000072.1 GCA_003153275.1 Nitrospiraceae bacterium
CAGTGGGGTTAATTAAACGCTTACGATTATAGTGCATCCGGCTGTTGCTGTTGTTGAGGGTTGGGTAGCATTGTATGCCAGGGTTTCAAGCGCCGATCAGAAAAACGACCTTGACCGACAGATCGCCCGGCTTAGTGAGTTTGCAGCCTTAAAAGGTCTGAGGGTCATTGACGTAGTTAAGGAAATCGGCTCGGGTCTTAACGGTCATCGGCGGGCGATGCTCAGGCTGCTCAGGAATCCTTCTATCCACACAGTTGTGGTAGAGCACAGGGACAGGCTAATGAGATTTGGCATTGAGTATGTGGAGGCTGCGCTTGCTGCGCAAGGCAGAAACCTCATGGTCATCGATCCTGAGGAAATGAATGACGATATTGAGAGAGACGTGCATGAGGCTATCGTATCGTTATGCGCTCGGCTCTATGGCAGGCGTTCGGCAAAAAAGAGGGCTGCACGCGCCATTGAAGCCGCTACCGAAAAAGGATATGGGGAAACAGAAGGTATATAATAACACTGACCCAATAAGTTTTACGGCTGGCACTTTGTTGCCGGACATGTCCTTCCGTGGCAGCCACCTGTTTACCCTGCACGAGTTTTGTACCGACATGAGCATGTTTTATGGCCGCATCAAGAGGACTTTGTTTAAGGAAGTACAGTCTACCGGCAGACCCGCTATATCCTTCAAAAATGAATATTTAAAGGTTTTTGGTATCACCGCGCGGCAGTTCAACGCGATAAGGATCGATCTACAGGGCAATATCGATAGTGCAATCGAGGTTCAGGCTGACAGAATCCAGGACCTCTCCGATAGTATCAAATCAATAAGAAAATGGCTCAAGGCTAAGGCAGCCAAAATCCATAAGGTGCAGAGTGACAAAAAGCTTTCCAACTCCGCCAGACATAATATCCTGCAGCCTTTGCGCTTTGCCGTGCACAACAAAAAACGCAGGCTGGTTATAATGGAGGCAAAGCTGGCTGCGCTTAAGCAGGATAAGGAAAAGGGTCTGGTGCGTATCTGTTTTGGCTCCAAGACCTTATTCTATAAGCAGTTCGAGCTTGTCGAAAACGGCTATGTCTTTCATGAGGAATGGCTTAAAGATTGGCAAGCGGCAAGAGACGCAATGTTCTTTTTTGTGGGCTCACATGAGGAGACCGGCGGCAACCAGACCTGCACGCTGACTGCTGATGGCTATCTGCGTATCCGTGTGCCTGACGCCCTTACTAAAAAATACGGCAGGTATGTGACTATCCCGGGTGTGCACTATCCTTATGGGCAGGAGATCATAGATACGGCCCTTATAATCAAACAGGCGCTATCGCACAGGTTCCTTTGTAAAGACGGTAAGTGGTATTTGCATACAACTGTCGCGCTGCCCTGTAAACCCAAAGTCACCCATCACCCACGGAACATAGGCTGTATAGCCGTGGATGTCAACGAGAAAGAGATAGCGGTAGCCGAGACTGATCGGTTTGGCAACTATGTCTGGAGTCAGACTTATCCGGCGTGTGTTAAAGATCTCAGCACCGAGCAAACAGAAGCGCTCTATGGGGACATTTGTAAAACGATTATCGCCAGATGTGTGGCCAAGGGTAAGCCGCTGGCTCACGAACGCCTGGACTTTCAGAAGAAGAAGTCTACCCTCAGAGAACAAGGTGTACGANNAGTTCGCATACGCAACATTCTTAAATACGCTGGACCGGCGGGCTTTCAAGTCCGGTGTGATCGTCTATACTGACAATCCGGCCTTTACCTCTGTGATCGGCAACGTCAACTTCATGGGGCGTTATGGTATTACACCCCATGAGGCCGCTGCCATTGTCATAGCCAGGTGTATACAGAGATATTCTGAAACACCCATCAAGGAGACATACAATCTGCCCATGCGTGCTGAAATTAAAAACAAGAAAGTTCTAAAGACCGAGTCGTCGGCTTCTACCAATAACACCTCCCCCGTACCTGGAAGGAAACGCGGGGAGCATGTTTGGAGTTTTTGGAAACGGCTAAAGGTCGGCGGGGCCTGCGATAACCTCAATGCGCTCTACCGTGTCAGGCTGCCCTCACAGGGCTCCACAAGTTGCGCGACATCCGGCGCAGTCCTCTCGGACACCGACTGTCCTGTTGACAGTACGGCTTCGAGTGTGACCCCATGTTGTAAATCACGGGACTTGTGTGGAATCGGGGCGCGCATCCCCGACGTCAGTCGGCGATAATACTGTTCGATCGCCGCATTTTGTAACTATGAGATATTTGTCCATAGTTTAAGGAACGGTGGCTGTCAATTGATCAGTAAATCGATAAGTTCATCGATCAGTACATTGACCAATTTTGGACATGCCGGCTTTTAAGTAAGAGCAATGGAGTCAATTTTTTCTGGATATCAAAGCTCGCATGGTTAACGTCCCGGCGCGAGAAAAACCCGTATCCTTGTAAAACCACCAAACCATGCTCGTCGAATTGCGGGAGGTCTGACAGTGTGTGGTAGCGGCCTGCATGAGTATAGCTCGTCAGATATCCGAGAGAAGCGAGATCACGGAACAAGCTACGCCGCGAACGTCCTCCTGCGGCTTTTGCAATCGATGCGAAGTCCATTGTCTGATTTCGCTGGAACAGCAGAGCAAGGTGTGCAGCCGCTTCATTCATGCCCCACCTCCAATGGCAATATTGGTACTATTTGTCTCTAACAGCCAAAGACAACTTTGAGGGCTGTTTTTACGGTGAACATTTGATCTGTCCCGATCATTCCGACACGCTCGACAAGGCGTTCCTCAGCTACAGAACGAACTTGGAAAAGATCTATCACGGATTTCTTAGCGAGGCCATTTTCATGTCCTGGGGTAAGAATAACCATCCAGGGCACCTCCTTGAATTTATCCTTGTAATCGGTAATTGGAGCTATGATCTTTAGTGGGAGTACGCCAACCGTGTCGTCATTAACGATTACGCAAGGACGAGTCTTTTTGACTTCGGCTCCTATTGTCGGATCCAGATTAACTACCCATATTTCCCTCTGTCTCATTTGAAATCCTCCCCGTCCAAAGATTGAAGGGCAGTGAGGTCGGTGTTCTGCCGGTATTCATCAACCATAGAACGTGCAATTTTCTCAACTTTCTTTTTTTGCTGAGATTCCCTGTAGGCTTCAAATGCTTTAGCAATAAGCTCAGACTGAGACAGTGAAAGTTCTGTGGCAAGGCTCTTGATTGCCCTGGAATAGCCGTGCGGCAATGAAATAGTTATACGGTCATGCTGCTTTGAAGCTGTCGTCATAACAGTTCTCCTTCCTTGAATTTTCATTATGTCTATAATGACATACAATTGTACGGAATACAATATGTATTAGAATACGCGATAAGTTATGTCTGAGGTAAGATTGCAGGCGAGGATGGCATTATCGGTCCGCGTGCAGAGCAGTTCGAAAAGGGCGAACGGATTATTATTAACGACGGGCCGTTCAGGGATTTCTCAGGAGTGTTCAAGAGGGACCTCCCCGGAAGAGACAGGGTCGTCATCTTACTCAACGCACTGCATGGCAGCCTCGAACTCGACCGCGGGGCCCTTAGGAAACAACGGTAATCAGTCCCTGAACAATACATGGTAAATGGCCCATGTTTACCTACCGCTTTCGATGAACTTTCTGTGTCCATTAATCAGCTTGTTGGGCCTGCTTTGCTATTTTAAAATGCATCTGCTATTATATGTTCATAGCATGAACGCAGCACAAAATATGCAGCCTGCTTTGTAGTGGCGAGTGTCATGAAACGGCGGTAGCCTGTCCGGGTGTGCAGCCCCTCCGCTTGCAAGAACATGAACGAATCCCAGTATAAAATCCTGCTTGAAATCTCGTACAAAGGGACGCTTTCTCAGCGCGACCTTGCCAAAAAGATCGGCCTCAGCCTTGGCAAGATAAACTATACAGTAAATGCCCTCCTCGAAAAAGGGTATATTAAGGCGAGCCGCTTCAAGAACTCAAAGAACAAGATGGCCTATCGGTATATACTCACCCCCTCTGGGGTGTTCACAAAGATCACCCAGACCCATCTGTTCCTCGAGAGAAAGACCAGGGAATACGAACAGCTTAAGGCAGAAATAGAGGCCCTCCGGATTGAAGCGGAGAAGCAAAAAACAACGTGATCCAGGCCAATGTTCTCGCCGCCATGACTCAAAATGGGGATGCAATAAACCAGGTCTATAACGTAACTGCCGGAGAAAGGACGACACTGAATGAGTTGTTCGGCATGATCAGGGGGTATCTTTCTGGTTATGACGACAGGATTAAATCGATCGAGCCCATGTACTGGCCTTTTAGAAAAGGGGAAGTATTGCATTCCCTGACGGATATCTCTAAAGCGAAAAGATTAATCGGATATGATCCAAAATACAACGTTAAAAAGGACATGGAAGAGACTGTAAAATGGTTTTTTCAAAACAGACAAATGAAGTGATATAATCAATAACTGGGACAAAGAGCCACTTAACGCATCATAAAAACAACAGAGAGGAGTGATGACCATGCTAACGGAATATATCGAAGAGGCACTCAAAAGAGCCCATTATGAAATGATCGACGATGAGGAACCCTTTTACGCGGAGATTAAGGAACTTAAGGGTGCGTGGGCAACCGGCAAATCGCTGGAAGAGTGCCGAGGGAATCTCAAGGATGTTATCGAGGGATGGATACTGCTCAGTATAAAAAAAGAGATAAAAATCTCGAAGCTTGGTAAATTCGGAATAAGAGAAGTTCACGAGTCGGTCGCATAGAAGATGCCTAAATTATCTCCTGTTACACGTTCTGAACTTATATCGAGACTATGTTGATTATGTCCATTAGTGGACTAACGGGCCTACTGTCCTTCGGGCTTGGTGATGCTACGCTTCATTACGTTGCCCATTATACAGGTAATAGTGATGGTGAAGGAGCACGAGAGGTTTCTAAAGGACAGGGCGTATCTGAATGCTAAATGAATTGATTAAGACTACCGTCCGTAAATTGTGTGCCTTAGCCGGCATACAAATTGTGCCCTTGACTAAACATCAAAAAGAACTGATGGGAAATGATGCTAATCTACGTTATCGTCATTTTTGTATTCAAGACGCAATAACAATGCAGAGAGGGCAAATAACCCTTAAAGAAGCTAGGTTTCTTGGCCAACTTGTAAGTAATTTGGAAACTAAAGGACCTATTATTGAAATCGGGACCTTGTTCGGGTGGTCTACACGAATTATCTGCCTGTTTATGGATAACGGCAGAGAATTAATAACGGTAGATAATTATTCGTGGAATCCCTTTGGTTTGCCGCCAGACATGCATTTTGAGACGACTAGAACTGTTCTTAAAGATGAAATCTCATCAGGACAGCCTCAATTGATGAAAATGAGTAACACTGAGTTCTATAATATTTATTCGGGCCTTTCACCTGCACTAATTTTTATCGACGCCGACCACGAATACGAAGCTGTTAAGATGGACATCGAGGGAGCGAAGAAATTAGGAGCAAAAATCATCTGTGGTCATGATTATGACGAAAGAAGATGCCCTGGCGTTGTCAAGGCTGTAGATGAATATGGAGGTCCCAAAAGGCTCGTAGGCAGTTTGTGGGTACTTTGAAGAACCATCTAATAGAATCCTTGGCTAGTATTGTAGGATATCTAGTCGATACCCCTAATGCGACGGGAGGCAGCCGGCAGTATGGCGAAAACCGTGGACAAGGTTAGAAAGTGAGAACAATTGTCTGAAGAAATTTCACTGATAATCGAAGCCGGACGGACGGAAAAACATTACTGGCTGGACCTGTGGCGGTATCGCGAGCTGTTTTACTTCCTGGCCTGGCGGGATATCCTTGTCCGTTATAAACAGACGGTAATAGGCATTGCATGGGCATTGATTCGGCCATTCCTTACGATGGTGGTTTTTACCGTGGTCTTTGGTAAGTTAGCGAAGCTGCCTTCCGAAGGTGTGCCTTATCCGATCATGGTCTTTGCCGCGATGCTGCCCTGGCAGTTTTTTTCGAATGCCCTGTCGGAGGCGAGCAACAGTCTTGTCGGAAATGCTAACCTTATTTCGAAGGTCTACTTCCCGCGCCTGATCATTCCGGCCAGTTCCGTGATCACGAGCTTTGTGGATTTTCTTATATCCGGCGTAATCCTCGTCGGCCTCATGGCCTGGTATCGGTTTGTGCCGGACTGGCGGATTATCACTTTGCCGCTTTTCATCGGAATCGCCTTTGCCGCAGCCATGGGTGCAGGTCTCTGGCTTACTGCCCTTAACGTCAAATATCGTGATTTTCGTTACATAGTGCCTTTCATCGTCCAGTTCGGCCTTTATATCTCACCGGTCGGTTTTTCGAGCAGTATAGTGCCGAGCAGATGGCGGTTGCTTTATTCGCTTAATCCCATGGTGGGAGTAATAGACGGCTTTCGCTGGGCGATCCTGGGCAGCGAGAGCAAAATCTATTTGCCCGGCTTCATAATTTCGATGGTGATAGTGGCGGCTCTGCTCATTACCGGCATTATGTACTTCAGAAAAACCGAGAAGTCGTTTGCGGATGTCATATGAGTGACACTGTAATCAAAGTCGACAACCTCTCGAAAAAATATCTGATTAGTCATCAGCAGACAGAGCGTTATGTTGCCTTGCGAGATGTGATGGCCGATAAAGCTAAGAGCTTGGGGCGTAGAGTATTATCGCCTTTTCGCTCTTCGCTCTCTGCTCCTCGCTCCACGCTTGAAGACTTTTTCGCCCTCAAGGATGTTTCTTTCGAAATCAAACGCGGTGACCGTGTTGGCATTATCGGTCGGAACGGCGCAGGGAAATCGACGCTTCTGAAGGTACTAAGCAGGATTACCGAGCCTACGACCGGAAGGATTGAGATCAAGGGCAGGGTAGCAAGCCTTCTGGAAGTGGGAACAGGGTTCCACCCTGAATTGACGGGAAGGGAAAATATCTTCCTCAACGGCGCTATTCTGGGGATGACGAAGGCTGAAATAAAGAGAAAATTTGACGAGATCGTTGACTTTGCAGAGATCGAGAAGTTCCTTGACACACCGGTAAAACGATATTCGTCGGGGATGTACGTGAGGCTGGCGTTTGCCGTGGCCGCGCACCTGGAGCCGGAGATACTGATTGTGGATGAGGTGCTGGCGGTCGGCGATGCGCAGTTTCAAAAGAAGTGTTTGGGGAAGATGGAGGAGGTGGGGAGAGAAGGCAGGACGGTCTTGTTTGTGAGTCATAATATGGGGGCAATAATAACGCTATGCGAATACTCAATATTGCTGAACAGCGGATTTATAGAAGCAATCGGACTGACTAGCAACGTTGTAAGTAAGTATACTATTGGGGAACAACAGACCGAGAATACGTTCTTGCCCGAACGAGGAAAACGGACTGGAGACGGGCGGGCTTATATCGAAAAAGTGAAAGTATCACCAAATCCATTGCGAACTGCAGAACCTGTAGAATTTGAATTTACAATTGACAGATCTCACGATGGTAGAGACATTCAGGTCGAGTTAGCGATAGCCGTGAAAACGGAGGCGGGCACACCCTTATTTCAAATCTACTCTCAGCATATGGGGAGAACCTTCTTACTGCGACAAGGTAAAACGATAATTAATGCTAAGGTTGATAATTTTTATCTTGCCCCTGGCAATTATTGGGTTAACGTGTGGATGGGGGCTGGTGACGAACCAGTAGACTGGATTCAAAATGCTATGCTTTTGCAGGTCGAGCCAGGTTTCCTGGTAGCTGGGCAATGTGCCGATTCAAGAGGTTATCCCGTCATCGTACCATCGTCTTGGGATAAAATTGATCTCAGCCCAGATTTCTTGGAGTAAGAGACAGTGAAGAATTACCGCCTTGAGGAATATAATAAAGTAATTCAATTTGTTGATATCGTTAAACCTGAGAATATTTTGGATGTAGGTTGCGGTGAAGGGCGATACGCAATACCTCTTGCACAGAGGGGTTATAAGGTTACAGGGGTTGATAAAAATTGCGCTCAGGCTGATCATCTTACCCAATACGGCGTGGCCGTACTTTCGGAAGGCGAGTTTGTTAACGAATCTGAAAGCTATGATCTGGTGCTTATGAGCCACATAATAGAGCACGTGTCCAGCTCAGAACTCATTGAGTTCATGGATTCTTATTTGAAGGTATTAAAGACTAACGGTTATCTTATAATTGCTACACCATTCCTTCATAGTGGGTTTTATGATGATTATGATCATGTTCATCCTTATACGCCAGCCGCTATATTATCACTATATTCTGACTACGTTCAGCTACAAGCAAAGCCGCGTTATCGTCTAGAGTTCAGGCAACTCTGGATACGCCGTTGGCCATACAGTATACCCTGCTACTTCGGCGAAAATAGTGGGCTCAGCATTCTTAAAAGAAACATAAACAGAATGCTCAAAGTTCTTTTCATGTTTTCTGATAGATTAGTAGGGAGAAGAACTGGATGGGTCGGGTTATTCCAGAGAATAAGCTGAGAAGCACCCACAAGGTCTCTTTCCGAAAGCGAATATTACTTGCACTAGCGATCGACTTACAGTCGAGTAGCCCAATAGGTGTCGCTGACCGCTATAAAGACGATAAATGTTAGACGGAAGAGAACATACGTCACTGAAGCATTACGTATTGCGAGATTTGGCCAGAGTTCTTTCTATTATTTTGCTATTGACCGCTCATATCGGTCAGACTTTAAAGCATCCAATAGGTGATGGCTTTAGGGAGCTGGAGCTGATGGTCCAAATGGTTAAAAGTAAGTATTTTTTTTAAATGTGTTTTGCGAACTCATGTAAGGTTCCATCGTGTCGGAAAAGTTCGACGGACTTTTAGCATTAGATCCTGATATGGCTTGGCTAATGAGACAGCCTGCTCGAAAATGCATGGTGAAGTATTCTTCGATCGACATATCAACACGCTTGCGAGAATGAGTGAGTCAGAAGTAGGTCCTGAGCACTTTACGGGAAGAACTGTTCGATGAAGACCTATCAGCGCATCCAAAAATACAAACCTGATGAGAGGAAATGCTGTGTGAATGACCCGGTAGTCTCTATCTTGATTCCGATGTTTAACTCCGAGCTTTATATCGCGGAGACATTGGAATCATGTTTCGCGCAAACGTATAAAAATATAGAGATAATTGTTGTTGATGATGGATCAACTGATAATAGTCTTGCCATCGTAAGAAATTATGAGAAAAACAATAATAATATTAGAGTACTTTCACAATCGAACAGAGGCGCATGTGCGGCAAGAAACCTGGCTTTCAATAATTCAGTTGGGTCTTACATCCAGTACCTGGACTGCGATGATTTGATCCCTCCTAGAAAAATCGAATTACAGCTGGATCGCTTGCGCGAGATTCAATTCGCTGAAGGAGTCGTAGCATTTTCAAGTTTTAAACATTTGCGGAATGGAAGTTTGGACCGCATACCAAGCCGGTTGATTGATAAAGACTATGATAACCCAAAAGAGCTTCTAATCAACCTGACTTCAACAACGATAAATTTACCTCACTGTTATTTGACTACCAGGCAGTTGGTCGAAATATCGGGCGGTTGGGATGAATCTGTTTCAAAAAATCAGGACGGAGAGTTTTTTTCCAGAATTCTATTCCTTTCCGACAAAGCGGTGTTCGTGCCAGACATCGAGGTCACCTGGCGGCTAACAGGAACGGGAATTAGCAGCACCCATTCACTTGAATCAATGAAATCGCAACTTTATGTAGCCAATAAAATATCAGATTTAATTTTAGGTTTTTCAGATACAGACCGGGCAAAAACTACATGTGCTGCTCAGTATGGATGGATTGCATATCTTGGTTACCCTGAAAACAAACTCCTTCTGCAGGAAATTAAGCAGAACCTGAAAAAAAGAAACCTTCCTTTTTTTATTCCCTACAGTGGGCGCCTATTTCGATTGATAAGAGTTTTCCTCGGTTGGCGCATTGCTTCAAGAATTGTAAAACATAAGAATACCATCCGATTTTGCGGCTGGCTTTCTAGTAAGTCGAAAAACTAATACATCTTGTTGATGAAGAGGGTGCTACAGTCAATGTTGAAAAAAATTATTTGGTCTCTGGCAAGGAAAATGGGGATTCAAAAGAAAGTGACTCGTTATCTAAACTATGTGAAGATAATATCCATAAATGATGTAGAGATACGCATCTCATCAATTCGTGGAATTGCTTGTTATGCATCTGAACTCTGGATGATCGATTTGCTTGCCAAATTTCTTCCAGAGCGATCTGGGGTATTTATAGATGTGGGGGTTAACGTTGGACAAACTTTAATCAAACTTAAAGCTATTGACCCCAAAGAGAATATATTGGCTTTGAGCCAAATCCAGTTTGTGTTTCTTATCTTCACGATCTCATTAAGGCGAATGCTTTTGATCATTGCACGCTGCTTCCCGTCGGATTGTTCACGGAAGATTGTGTTTTATCTTTGGACTTCTTTTCAGATAATCTAACCGACTCATCGGCTTCTCTGGTAAATAACTTCCGGCCGGAATCGAAGATTCATTCCCGTTTATTTGTTCCGGTTTTCAGGTTTGATAGTTTAGCCAAGATTTTAGGAGACAAGTCTGTTGGCATAGTAAAGATCGATGTTGAAGGTGCTGAACTTGAGGTTGTAAAATCTCTTTTGGAGCTAATCAGGCGCGATAAACCAATCATCATGATAGAGCTTCTCCCAGTTTATTCAAGTGAGAATACTTCTAGAAAGAATAGGCAAGATGAGTTGGAGCGGATATTTGCGGACAACGACTATACAATCTTGCGAGTAGAGAAGAATTCTTCTGATGCATACTCTGGGCTAAGGCGTATTGAGAAGATAGGAATTCATTCCGATTTGACTCAATGCGATTATGTAATTGTCCCTAGCACACAACTCGCAGTTCTTGGAAACATTGACTATCTATGAAAGTTCTATATTTAACAACGTCTTTGGTTAGCATTGAGCATGATCACTTTTTTACGCAAAACGTTCTGAACGGACTAATTGATAAGGGACTTGAAATTACAGCGCTGTCACTGTTACATGGACCCGCCGGCAGGGTTGAAATTGAAAAAACTAAACATCGGGCAATAGATTATTATCGTATTCTGATTGATCCGAAGATTCCTGATCAGCAAACGACGCAAATCCTCAGGGAACAGTTTGCGCGTATCAAGCCAGACGTTATTCACCTGAACGGATATCATATCAGTGAGATTGATGCGGCATTGGAGCTGAATATTCCGATTGTGATAACAGTGCATGAAGGGGGCGTTATATGTTCGGGCGGCAGAGGGTTTCTCAATTGGAAGGATGAAATTTGTAATGCCCCTGTGTCTCAGGAGAATTGTTATAAATGCTGCATTCGCAATTTCCCGGCTTGGAGGTTATGGTACATTTTATTTAGTTGTATTCCGTTAAATATACGCATGAAACTTGGATCTATTGCCAGAAATAGAAAATTTGTGCCGATTCTTTCGCCAGCGTTCATGTACTCAGCTTTGATTGCTGAAAAGACAGCTTTTGTTGACAAATTAAAATCTATTTGTGCGATTATTGTCGCTTCGACCCGATTGAAAGAGGCTTTTGAGAGAAACGGCATTGAAAATAATCTCGCTTTAATCCCGCATGGCATACCAAACCTCAAGCGGTATGCTTTACCACCCATTGAAGATAAAATTAAATTTTTTTATCTGGGAAGGGTTGAGTATTCAAAAGGGATTCATGTGATGATTGATGCCTTTAAAGGGATCGACTGTCAGAAATATGAATTGCATATTATCGGCGATCAGCCAGGTACTTCTTCGAGGAGAATTAGACGCTACAATAAATATGTTTTAAAAAAGGGCAAGGGTCAAAATATTTTCTGGCATGGCCGCGTTGCGCCTGAAAAGATTGAGGAACTTATTTCTCAATTTCATGTAATGATTCATCCTGCCATCTATTTAGAGGTATTCGGCACTAGTATTTCTGAATCTTTATCTGTCGGCCGGCCAGTACTAGCTACGAGGTGCGGGGGGGCGGAAATGCAGATAAAAGATGGGTATAACGGTTGGCTGGTTAATCCAAATTCGAGCATTGAGCTTTCTGCAAAGGTTAGAGAAATTATCGAGGATCCTGAAATAATAATGAAGTATAGTAATAATTGCTGCATACCAAAATTTGATGAATATCTTTCAAAACTAATTGGTCTTTACAGTGTCTGTCATAGTATAATTGATTGACGTTTTAAGAATATGCTGACTACATGCTGGTTTGTGATCGGAAGCAATTGCCGATTTATTTTAACAAAACTCAATGCAAACATCGTTAAAAGTCGTCACAGTGTGTCTTCAGTAATGAGGATTTGATATGTCGTGGCTTACTCAAGAAGAACTTAATACAATAGGTATTTCATCTTTAGGTAAAAATGTACTGATATCGAACAAGGCCTCATTGTATAATTGCGGCAAGATACGTATAGGAAATAATGTTAGGATCGATGATTTTTGTGTTTTATCAGCAGGCGACGGCGGAATATTACTTGGTGATTATATACACATTGCTGTGTATTCTTCATTGATCGGGGCCGGAGAAATCGTAATGTCCGATTTCTCTGGGATATCATCAAGGGTCTCCATATATTCAAGTAATGATGATTATTCGGGGATGAGTTTGACAAATCCCACTGTGCCAAATCGATTCAGGAATGTTTTGAATAGAAGCGTTATACTTGGAAAGCACGTAATAATCGGTAATGGCTCGATAGTATTACCGGGAGTCACATTGGAGGAAGGGGTGGCAATCGGGGCTTTAAGCATTGTCAATAAGGATTGTAGGGCCTTCGGAATATATGCTGGTATCCCAGCCCGATTTATCAAAGAAAGAAGTCGAGATTTGCTACTGCTTGAGAAAAATATTAGAGAGCAATTACAATGCGCAAATCAAAGTGGGGAAAATAAAGATGATGATTAATAAGAGCCCATTGATATATTTTGTGACCGATCTTGCTATTTTTTCCGGAGAAAAAGCTTTTGCTGATAGTCTCCATGTCGGACGGCCCAATATAGGCAATAAACAGCATTATCTCCAACTTATTAACGATATGCTCGACCGTCGATGGCTCTCGAACAGAGGCCCTTACATTGAGCAGTTCGAACGGAAAATTGCCGACTACCTTGGGGTTAAGCACTGTATTGCTATGTGCAATGGCACTGTTGCTTTGGAAATAGCAATCCGTGCCCTTGATTTAAAAGGAGAAGTTATTGTTCCCTCTTTTACCTTCGTAGCGACAGCTCACGCCTTAAAATGGCAGGAGATTAGTGCGGTATTTTGTGATATAGATCCGGTAACGCATCACATCGATCCTGCAAAGATCGAGAAGATGATAACTCCTAGGACGACTGGGATCATTGGCGTGCATACTTGGGGACGGGCTTGTGATGTGGAGGCAATAGAAGAAATTGCCAAAACAAAGCGGCTCAAGGTTCTCTATGACGCAGCGCATGCTTTTGCATGCACTCACAAAAGAAGACCAGTTGGCCAATTCGGCAATGCCGAAGTATTCAGTTTCCATGCTACCAAGTTTTTTAATACATTGGAAGGTGGCGCTGTTGTTACCAATGATGACGAGTTGGCAAAAAAAATAAGACTAATGAAAAACTTTGGCTTTGCCGGTTATGATGATGTTGTCCTCATTGGCACCAATGGGAAGATGAACGAGGCTTCTGCGGCAATGGGGCTTGTAAATCTGGAAAGTATGGAAGAATTCGTTACAATTAACCGGCGTAATTATGAATGTTACAAGTCTTGTCTTGAAGGAATTAGAGGTATCAGGCTTCATTGCTACGACGATTTAGAAAAATACAATTATCAATATATTGTAGTTGAGGTGGACCAGGAACAGGCTGGATTGAGCCGAGATGAATTACAGAAAGTCCTTTGGGCCGAAAACGTCCTGGTGCGAAGGTATTTCTATCCGGGATGCCATCGCATGGAGCCCTATCGTTCTTATTACCCTAATGCTGATCTTCTTCTCAGAAAAACAGAAGAGGTAGTTAAGAAAGTTCTTGTATTACCAACTGGTACTTCAATAACTCCAACCGTTATTGATACCATTTGTTCGATAATTAGAGTATCCATCAATAATGCTTCAGAAGTACGTGATAGATTGTTAAGTAAGTAGTTTTTATGATACTACATTTATCAGATGATGAAAAATTTATAGATGACGCATTAGAACAATTTGAAGCGTGTTGCCCTAACAACAATAAATTAATTGTTGGTATTGCTGAGAATGATCATCAATTAAAGCATGTTAAAACAGATCATAATATGCAAGTACAGAAATACAATTGTAAAGATTATGCGGTAGCAGTTGGCAATTTAGAAGATTATGAATTTGTAGTAATTCACTCATTAGATCTAAATAAGGCAAAAGTTATATGCAATGCCAGCGATAAGGTAAAAATACTCTGGTTGATATGGGGTGGCGGTGATGTAATAGGCCCTCTAGACTATGACATAAGAGAGTGTTTCGACAAAAACTCTATTAAGTTATTTTTTAAAAATTATTCCCGCAACTATTTAATTTACATTTTAAAACGCATTTATCATACAACTGTTCTGGGTGATTTATTTAAAAAGTGCCTTAAAGATAAAGATATCAATAAAATTATTATAGAATCTGCCATAAAAAAAATTAAATACTGTTCAACCGTTGTTCCCAAGGAATATGATATTTATCGGCGGAAGAGTCGGTTGTTTTCCTCTAAATGCATACCGTTTAATTATTCATATATAGAAAAGATAACTGCTAATATGCAGTATGAATTAACTGGCGATAATATTTTAGTCGGTAATTCGGGGTTTTATACACTTAATCATTTAAGTGTTTTTTTGACGTTGAAAAAATATAATAATGAGCGAAAAATAATCGTTCCTTTGAATTATGGTGACAAGACTTATATTAATGAGTTAATCAAAATTGGGAATAAATTGTTCAACAATAAATTTTATCCTGTATTAAACTTCCTCGCAGCTGAAGAATATATCAAAATTATATTATCTTGTAATATAGCTATCTTCAATTCCACAATTCAGCAAGCAATGGGGAATATAATACTTTGTATTTATTTTGGAATTACAGTTTATTTAAATTGTGAAAATCCTATTTGTTCTTTTCTCGATGAATTGGAAATCAAATATCTTGACGCAACAAAAGATCTTAAAAAAGGAATTATAACTTTTGATAAGGATACGTTGCAGCGCAACAGACAGCATATAGTTGAATACTATAAAAGGGATAACGTATTTAATAGATGCAAGAATATGGTTAATTATATATTGAATGAATAGATGCCTGAAAAATGTTGACTGTCTGGAATGCGAATAAACGAACATAAATCATTTCAAAATAACAAAGATTAATTCATGAATTCCACTGTAATAGCTGTAAGTCGAACCCCTCACATAAATATCTACGAAGGTCTTTGCGAAATTATAAGAACCTGTGCAGAACTTCCTTCAGATGTTTATCTGGTTTGCCCGCATATTGAGGAGGAACATTCCAGGAAACTTCTCTCTTATGCTGTTAAGATTTGTCCAGTGAATATAAGTGGTTATGCAACAAAGATTCCGACATCACTAAATCTCCTTGCCACAGCCATGCGGCTGCATTTCTCTCATAAGTCTTCTCTTTTTTTGGGTTGTGATGGAATGGGTAACATTGTTGCCGCTCTTGCATCTAAGCTAACTTCTAACCCTTACCTCAACTATAGCCTTGAACTCCCTCCCAAGCGAGAGCGGTCTATGTCCTTTCGCCAAAAATTGGAACAGTGGAGTTACCGCCAGGCCGATCTTATTATTACCATGGATCAACCTCATGCAGATTTCATCTGTTCAGAAACTGGCGTGTCCCAGGACTGCATTGCGCTGGCACCAAATACATTGCAAGGGCCCGGGCGTCATCAGCCTTCCATATCCCTGAAAAAACGCCTCGGGTTAAACCCTGATGCAATTCTGATCCTTCATGCCGGTGGCATCGGTGCTGCTCAGGCCAGCATGCAGTTAGCTCAAGCTGCAAAATCATGGGATCCTGTTTGGCATCTTGTTTTTCATGCTCACTGTGATATGCGCCATGAGGATTATTACCGGAATTTTGCCCAACTAATAAATACTACTCCCAGTATTCATCTGAATGCTCAATCAGTTCCTCCTGAAGAATTAGATGAATTGGTAAGTAACGCTGATATTGGATTGGCATGGTATGATAGTGATCTGCTTGGCTATAGGGCTGACCTGCTGGGATTAGCGGCGGGTAAAATCGGTCGTTATCTCCGCAATGGAATTCCTGTGGTGGTAAAAAAACTGCCTACAATATGTTCATATATTGAAAAATACTCCTGTGGTATCTGTGTAGATCGGGTAGAACAAATTGGGGCCGCCATTGCGATGATTCTTTCTGACCACAATAAGTATTCAGTGAATGCAATTCGTTGTTATGAAGAGATATGGAGACCGGATAAACATCTATTGAATATCCGAAAGAAGTTGCTGGATCTGCTTGCTACGCCCCATTTATGAAACATACGACTGTTTTTGAATGCTGTCTTTGTATGATAAACAAAATTTGAATGTGTCCGCTGAGTCTCAATTACAGTCTTAAGAAAGTCAGACGCCGACTGATTGATGGGGTCATTCGCTTTCTGGCGCAACCTGCTGAAGTTACTGCAGGCTCTCTGCTTATCATCGCTCCTCACCCTGATGATGAAGTTTTTGCCTGCGGCGGACTTATAGCATTGAAGAAAGACATGGGTGCAAAAGTGGCTGTCGTTTTTTTTACTGATGGTGAGGCTTCACACAAGGGGTGTTGTAATACAGCTTCTGAGAAAATCGGCTCGGCTCGCCGGAGGCTGGCTGCAGAGTCAGGGGAAATATTGGGATTAAAATCTGAAGATATTTTTTGGCAGGGTTTACCTGATGGAAATATTCCCGAGAGGAATGGACCAGATTTCAATAAAGCTGTCGAAAGCCTAAGAAAACTCATCGATGAAATAAAGCCATACGAGATTTATGTACCGCATTATCGTGACTGTTGGCCGGACCATGAAGCAGCAAGCACGATTGTACGTGAAACAATAAAACCAGTTAATTACCAGTGCGAACTTTATTATTATCCGGTATGGATGTGGCATAATCTGCGCTTGAGGTTATTGCCGGAGATACTGAAGACAAAAATAATCCGCATAGATATAGGCGCGGTTCTGGAAAGAAAAAAAACAGCGATTGATCATTATTTATCCGTCCTTAACCCCGACTGTGGCAAGCCTTATTGTGGAAATCTGCCTGAGGGATTCACCAACCATTTCCAATATGCGTATGAAATCTTTTTTCGAGCTGAGAAACAATGCTAAATTGTAGTCAGTTGAAATTTCATCCTTGGCAATTTGAATGGCTTACTTCGTGGGAAGTGGTCTGGGATCAATCCTTAATGTCTCGATGGCATGAATGGATAGACCAGTCTGCTGATGCCCATGTTTTTTTCGAACCTTCAATGGTGCGCGCATGGGTTGAAACTTACGAAAGACTGAAGCACATTGAGCCGAGATTTCTGATTGCAAGAGGTGGCGATAACTGTGTAATATTTCAGCCCCTTGTGGAGGTTAAAGAGAACTGGAAGGGGGCTTGGCAGACTTCGCTGCGTCCGGTTGGATACTCGGAATATGATTATCACGATCCGATAATAGTTGGCCAAGCCGATCCACTATTGATAAAAAGTTATTGGGAGTCCCTTTTCTCCGAAATAGATTCACGGTGGAATAGATCTTTGGACGTAGTAGCTATCAACGGGCTGCGTTCATATTGCATATCCGACAAATTTAATATTAACCGGACTGGGGTTGCCCCATTCATCAGTTTGCAGGGAATTAACTCTGTAGAAGGATTCCTAAGTAGTCTCAGTCAAAGCCTGCGGGGTGATATAAGAAGACAAAAAAGACGGCTTGAGAGCCAAGGTGATGTGACTTTGCGGGTGTTCTCAAAAGATGAGACTGAAGAGGCACTGAATATTCTTCCAGGGATACTTTCGAGACACGCCCTAAGATGGCCAAAAAGCTACAGAGCCCCGGGATTTCATGCAAATATTGTAAAAAATTGTCTCCGGAAGGGTATCTTGCATATGTCCGAACTGCGTGTGAATGACAATCCGATCAGTTGGCATTTCGGTTTTCTATACAAATCACGGTATTACTGGTATATGCCTGTCCATAACCCTGCGTTCAATCAATATTCACCCGGGAAAATCCATCTATTTATGTGTGCTGGGGAAGCTCTCAAAAAAGGCGTAAATATTTTTGACTTATTGAAGGGGGAAGAAGACTATAAGAAACAATGGACAACGAGCACTGAGGACCTCTTTGAATTGACATGGCAATCAACAAGTGTCATTTCTTCGCTAAGGCAGATTTGGATAAGCGGCATTAAGCCGGATATGTCTCGGGCAGCGGCCGCTTTAAAAATGCGATGATCTCTATAAGAGCGGTACGCAGTTGATCAAGTGCCCTTCAAGTTAACCCATAGTGCAAAGGTTTTGATTGCTATCCCGGTCCTCCTGGTCGGTGGCACGGAAATGCAGACTCTGAATCTTGTGAATGTTCTTGTCGGCGCGGGTTGCAATGTTACGGTCTGCTGCTATTATGAATACGATCAAAGTATGGTAAATCGCTTTGAGGGTACCGGAGCGAAAGTCCTCTTGATGAAATATGAAAGAGCGAAAGACCTGTGGCATCTGGCCAAAGGGCTGATCCAATTGTTCAAGACCATGAAGCCCGATATTGTCCATGTCCAATATGTTGCACCAGGACTTGTTCCCATAATAGCGGCTAAGCTGGCCGGAATAAAAATTGTCTTTGCAACAGTGCATCAACCCGGGACCGCTTATGGCCTGAAGGCAAAAATACTATTGCGCACTGCCACACGCTTCTGCACTGCTTTTTTTTGTGTGTCAAAGGCTGTCGAAGAGTCGTGGTTTGGCAGCAGCGATGTTCTCGTTCCAACGCATATCAATAAAAACCGCACGCACTTCACGCTCTACAACGCTGTTGACGCGGACAGAATTGAGGGCATAGTAAAGGCAACCGACAAGGAGGAACTCAGAAAGTCGCTGGGGATTAATGGGAAAAAAGTTGTCGGCGTTGTTGGAAGGCTGCGCCGGGAGAAAGGGCAGGGAATTCTCCTCGATGCAATGCCGGCAGTCGTAAAAGTGGTGCCTGATTCTGTCTTGGTTGTTGTGGGGGACGGACCTGACCGCGATGCGCTGAATAAACAGGCGGCGGGTCTGAAGATTTTGGACAATATCATTTGGCTTGGGCAAAAGACCCCAGAAGAAGTTTATCAGCTTTACAGCATCATGGATGTGGTGGCGGTGCCGTCTCTCTTCGAGGGCTTCGGCCTTTCTGCTGCTGAGGCAATGTTGGCGGGGGCGCCTGTGGTGGCATCGCGAGTTGATGGATTATCAGAGGTAGTACAACATGAGGTTATGGGATATCTTGTCAACAGTGGGAATAGCAGGGAGTTGGCCGCTGCCATAGTTGATCTTCTATCAGATACTGAAAAAGCGAAGAGATTTGGAAAAGCGGGATATCTATACGTGAAAGATAACTTTTCTGCTGAGCGGTTCAGGAAGCTGACGCTTTCATCGTATGAACGTTATGCAAAGTGGTCGGCGTGAATATAAAGTCGCTCATCTATAGTTTAGCCGTCGGCTTGTTGCGGCTTCTCTGGCGGTTAAAGGGCGGCAGAAATATTACTGCCTTTGGCCACACGCTTGTTGTGACTCCTGATACAACATTCCCGAGTTATCGCAAGTTGAGACTTCCCAATGGTGGTTGCCACTCCGAAATTGTAAAGTATGCAGATTACGTTCAAATGCATTCAGTATGTAAGTTTGTTTCTCAGTTGCGAACTCGGCCCGTCATTGTAGATGTCGGAGCACATCACGGGGCTTACGCAGTTTTGATCGGCCATATCGTTCGGCCATTTGGCGGACTCGTTTTAGCCGTCGAGCCCAATCCTCAGTCATATAGAATATTGCGGAGTAATGTTCGTTTAAACAATCTCGAAGATGTCGTAATATGCGAGCAAGTTGCGGTTTCTGACAGCCCAGGTATTATGAATCTTGCGTTAGACGACAGCCAAAGCCAAATTACATCACACAAGAGCAATTTGAGTATTACGGTGGAGACTATTACACTGAAGCTTCTTATTGATAAATATGAAATACACTCTGTGGATCTTTTAATCATTGATGTAGAGGGAGCTGAGCTTCCAGTGCTGAGGGGTTTCCCATGGGAAATGACTGAAGTAAAAAAGATTTTTTGCGAACTTCATCCTTACGCATGGGCTGACTTTAATTATAAAGGCGAAGAGATGAGACAATTCTTAATAGCCCATAGCTTTGATTGTTATGATATGTATTTCCAAAAACACACAGATTTTGATAATGATGCCTATATTGGGCCAACGTTATTTGCGCAGGTTGATTCTGTAAAATGCCGAAATTGATTATTTTAAAGCTGGTGCAATCATAAAACAGGAGAGAAGCAAAATAGCACTCCCCTTTCTCATTTGGGTAGTCGTGGTATCAACCATGATCGCCTGTATCGGGGGTGAAAGTTTCTTGGGTTACAATATTTCTGGGTATGCGTGGGCAGTCCCGGCGTTCGTTTCAGTTGTGGTTTTTTTTTCAAGGCGCGGCAGGATCAACTTGCCCTTCAAGATTTGGATACCATGGATAATTGTTGTTGCAGGGTATCTCCTCTTTGCTGACGCGGAAAATGCCTTCCAACGGAGTGTTATGCTCCTATGCCCACTTTTTATTGGTATGACTGTCTCTGGATTTAGTCTCGGCGAAGGCGAACTGTCGAATTTCAGACGCTTATACCATTACATGACTATCTCTCTATACATAATTGCTCTCCTTAAGACTGGTCTACTTGTCACTGGTGTATTACCGGAGGCTAGCAACCTCTCTGCCCCGGTTATGACTGGGGCATTACTCTGCACGCTTTTTGCAACAAATTATATGCTTGGACAGAAAAGTGCACTCGTCTGGTGGGGAACACTGGTGGGGATACCGGTTATTGCGCTCACTCGAATGGGTGTAATAGCTACCGCTCTTTCTCTACCTCTGACTGTTGCACCGATGAAGATCCTTAAACGGGTCTTTCTGGCGGCGATTATAATCGCCGTGGGATATGGGCTTTTCTATAGCGCACGCGTGCAAAAACACATGTTCTATTCAGGCAGCGGTACCCTGCAAGAAGTACAATTACAAAATCCGAATTTGTCTACGAGCGGCCGGAGCAATATCTGGGAATATATGCAGCAAGAAATTGACAAACAACCGTTGTTCGGTCATGGAGCTAATGCGTCAGAACCTTTTGTCAGCAGACTCACCGGAGGTCTCACACATCCGCACAATGACTGGCTAAGGCTGCTCTTCGATTATGGATATTTTGGGGCGGTAATATTTGGAATAACGATGGCGCTGCAGGTTTTGCATCTTATCAGGAAAGGGACGCAGGCCTCAGGGGAAACCCGGATTCTTTTTTTTGCCGCTGCATCTTCTTTTATCTCATTCACACTCTTTATGTTTACAGACAATATTATCCTCTATGCAGCATTTTTCGGGAACTTTCAATTCACCATCTTGGGGCTCGCCTATGCGGCAAAAGCTACTAAGGGGATGGAAAGTTCTCCGGCGGAGCCCGTAAGACGGACTGTCCGACTGAAAATAAGATGGTGAACAATTGTCGCGGCCTTTATTCGTCAATTGCTTCGCCATGAAAAGAGGTCCGCTGCCCTCACATATTGACATGCCTCAGGTCACGGTGGTAATGCCGCTCTTTAACAAAGAGCAAGATGTCGAAAGGGCTATAGAGTCGGTGCTCGTCCAGACCGTTGATGATTTTGAGTTGATTGTGGTGAATGACGGCTCGACAGACAATGGACCGGCAAAAGTGAAGGCGTTTCATGACGAACGTATCAGGATGATTGATCAGCGTAACGCCGGGGTATCAGTGGCTCGAAATTGTGGCATTACGGAAGCTCGGGCCGACTTGATCGCATTTCTCGATGCCGATGACGAATGGGCCGATGACTTTTTAGAGACCATTCTGAATTTAAGAGAACAATTTCCGAGGTGTGATGTATTCGCCACCAACTACTTTTTCTGTGGTGATGGCTACAAGAGACCCGCGATCATAAGAAGGATGCCACAGAACTTTAGGGAGGGTTTACTGAAAGACTATTTTGGTGTGGCTGCACACTCTGATCCTCCTCTTTGGACTTCTGCGGTTGGAGTTACGAAGCGGGCGATCACCTCTGTCGGTGGATTTCCGGTAGGTGTTCACAGCGGGGAGGACTTGTTGACTTGGGCCAAACTCGCCGCCAATTATGAAATTGCATATGCCAACCGACCCTGCGCAGTATATTGGAATCCGCAAACAGCGTCTGATCGTCCCGGTCGCGTTCCGCAGAATCCCGATATCGTAGGAGAGGAACTTGTGCGCTTAATTAAGGAAACACCAACTCCGAGACCAGAGGGTATTAAGGCCTATATCGGACTATGGCATCAGATGCGGGCGGTTATCTATGTCCAGCTCGGAGACAAGAAGAATGCCCTTGACGAGTTGAAAATGACTAGCGCGTATTCTCCCAGTCTTAAAGTTTACCTGTTAATGCTCATCTTGAAACTGCCGCTTCCGTCGCCTGCAAAACTCCTCTCCGTCTGGAGACGCTTCAGGAGGGCATTTTAGGAATATTGACACTTTGCAGAAGATAGATTTGAAGGCGATCGTTGCGCCCAAGAAAAAGGAACGTATAAAACTTCCACTTCTTCTTTGGTACATTTTTGTCTCAACCATTATCGTCTGCATCGGTGGCTCCAGTTTCCTGGGCTTTAATGTTACAGGTTTTGCGTGGGCAGTCCCTTTCTTTTTGGCAGTCATCATATTCTTAACCGAGCGGGGAAGGATGCGATTCCCTTTTATGATCTGGCTTCCCGGGATATGTGTGGTGGCAGGATATCTGATATTTGCAGAAGCTGAAAACGCCTTCCAGCGGAGCGTCATGCTCCTCTGCCCGCTTTTTATCGGTATCACCGCATCAAAATTCAAGATAAGCGACAATGAACTGTCGGGTTTCAGGAAGTTATACCGGTATATGGTGATTTCCCTTTATGCGATCGTTATACTCAAGACGGGTCTGTTTGTCACGGGCGTATTATCGGGGGGCAGGAATCTTGCGGCACCGGTTATGACTGGAGCGCTCCTTTGCGCGCTTTTTGCGACGAATTATATGTTTGGAGAAAAAAGAGATCTTGCCTGGTGGGGAGCGCTCTCAGCGATTCCGATTATAGCCCTTACGAGGATGGGGATGATAGCGACAGAACTTTCTCTGCCGCTTACCTTTGCGCCAATGAAGATGCTCAAGCGAATTGTGTTGGCCTCCATGATTATTGCTGCCGGGTATGGGCTCTTCTATACTGAGCGCGTGCAGGAAAAGACCTTCTCTATTCCGGGAGCGGGACTCTCCAGGATGTCAGCAGGGATAATCTCAATTTTGCGACCAGCCCATAATGATTGGCTGCGACTGCTCTTCGACTATGGATATTTTGGGACAGTCATTTTCGGGATCACGATGGTACTTCAAGTTTTTTATCTTATCAGGAAAGGGAAATAGACCTCAGGAGAAACGCGAATTCTTTTTTTCGCCGGCGCATCGTCGTTTATCGCGTTTACACTCTTTATGTTTACGGACAACATCATTCCTTACGCTGCATTTTTCGGAAACCTTCAGTTCACCCTCCTGGGCCTGGCATATGCGGCGCACGCGGCGTCGCTGAAGGAAGACCGGCACACTCTTTCCGGCAAACGCCCTTTCTATAAAAGAATCAGGTGGTAATTTCAGAGGAGAATAAGGCCAATGAAGGATACTATGAAGTATAACATGAAAAGGATAATACCGCGGCGCTGGCGCAGGCTATACAGAAAATACGTCTCTCCGATTGTGAGAGACCGGCATTACTGTGAATATGCCGGGCGCAGGGATTTTTTTCGACGTGCATTTACTGCCTTGTCATTTAATGGCATCAACGGCGATTATGCGGAGTTCGGTTGTTGTGGCGGGATGACTTTTGATCTGGCCTTCAAACATTCGAGAAAGCAAAAACTCTTCTGCCGGTTATGGGCCTTTGATTCTTTTTGCGGCCTTCCTCCCAGCAGTCTGCCGGAGGACAAACATCCCGCATGGGTAAAAGGGGCGATGACTATTGAGAAGGATGAATTCAGAAAGATTTGTCGGGAAAACAACATCCCTGAATCGCAGAATGAAATTGTGGCGGGGTATTACGAAGATACTCTTACGAAATCCTACACCGGCCCTCTTCCTTCAAATCTATGCCTGGCATATATAGATTGCGACATGTACAGCAGTACAAAAACGGTTCTGGAGTTCCTCTTGGCTCGCCTTAAACACGGCATGATCATCGCGTTCGATGACTACTATTGCTGGTCGGCCACTCAGGTGTCGGGCGAGCGAAAAGCATGCGCAGATGTCTTCAGGGACAACGAGGAATGGACACTGGTTCCGTTCATGCAATTCGGCGGCGGGGGAGGGGGCATGTCTTTTGTGGTTGAGAAGAGAGAACTGGGGGGGACTAGTAAGTCATGTTATTAGCTGCTGAGATTAGGAACGTTTAATATGTTTTGGTTCCTAGTCGCAAAACTATACTCATCAATATACGGATTTTTTATTGGAAAGCTCAACATTAGTTTGAGAGGTTTGGGATATATCCTGCGTAAATTAAACAGGGACCACATCATAGAAGTTGATGGGAAGAAGCTTTTTTTGAACCATAAAGTTGCAAGTTGCTATGAGAGACTTATCAATGGAGTTTATAATGAGCCTGAAACGCATCTGTTTCTTAAGGCGCTGATTGACAAGATCGATTCTTCGGTGACGTTCGTTGATGTCGGAGCTAATGTGGGAGAGATGATCGTAGATATCGCGAGATATGACAAAGTGGAGCATGTGGTCGGTTTTGAACCCCATCCGGAGTGTGCGGCAGCGTGCAGAAAGTCGATAAAACTTAATAGGTTTGAAAATGTCATTCTCATCCAAAAAGTTTTAAGTGATTCCAGAAAATATGTATCCTTCGAATTTGATTCGGTAAGTCCCAACGCTTCAAAGATCACTGAAAAGAAAGACTCGATGATCGAAGCTTCCACTCTGGACGATGAACTCGGAGTTTTTCATGGCAATTGCATTATCCTTATCGATGTTGAGGGTGCAGAATTGAAAGTGGTTAAGGGGGGAAAATCATTCATTCAAAAAAGACGCCCACTGATTGTTTTTGAATTCAATCAGGTAACAAAGCAGCATTTCCGTATTGATGAAATGAAAGATGAATTGGGTAAGGACTATCGCATTTATCGTCTTCGGAGGGACGACGGCAGATTAGATGACAAGATTAATGATGCATGGAATTGTGTGGCTGTTCACATATCATCACCATTTTTTGGGGCGTGCTCGGGGCTCATGCATGGATCAACTGCATGAATATTGATCAAGCAAAAAACTGGACTGGGTAATGGCCGTGAAGAGGCTGCTTGTATTCGGTTCTTCCCATAAGATGGGGCTTACGGGGCAGTTGACCGATTTTATGTGTTCGTGTCTTGACGCCGGAGTGCTCCTGGATGACTTTCTGTGTATCAGTGGTGAGAGAGAGCAGTTCCCGGGCTTATTCGGACGGCTCGATGCACGCGGGGTAAAAAATGTCATGATAGAAGGGTTGGACGATCACGGCGACTTTTTTCGGCTGGTCAGGGAATTCGACGCTCATGTTCGGCGGTTCGTTCCCAGCGTCGTGCATGCCCAGACCAACTGGCAACTGGCTATTGCCGCTGTTGTTAAGTATCTCTTCGGGCGGCGCTATGCAATTCTCTATACCGTGCACGGATACAGGCACAATTATAAGTTCCGTTCCTTCATGGCCCGCTACCTCATGGGCATTTTCCTATTTTTTTTTGCTGATAAGGTCATTACGCCTTCTTCATTTCTGAAGAAGAAGTTCCGTTTTGTGGAAGACAAAGCCGAGGTCATTTATCTCGGCGTTGAAAATGATTTGTGGAAAGAATACAGTCCGCCGGAATTTGCCGGAACAAAAAGGCTTATCTTTCCCGGCGAATTCAGGCAGGGCAAGAATCAGGATACACTGATCAGGACAGTCAAGTCTTACATGGACAGGACCGGTGATGACGATGTCGAACTCTATCTGCCGGGAGATGGGGAAAAACTCGAAGACTGCAAGTCACTCTGCAGGCAGCTGGGCATTGAGGCCAAAGTCTACTTCCCCGGGTTCATCGATAGGGCAGAAATGCTGCGCCTGTATATGCTCTGTCAGTATGCAGTTATCCCGTCCAATGTCGAGACCTTCGGCCTCTGTATTACAGAACCTTACATGCTGGGGAGAGTCGTCATCACGCGCCACGTGGGTGTTGCTGACGATCTTATAGCCGAGGGAAAGAGCGGCTTTTTCTTCGACAATGAAAAGGACCTCCCTGAAGTTCTGGAACATCTTTTTTCCAATACGGAGAAATGCATTCGTGTTTCGAAGTATGCCTATGAAAACCGGGGCGTGCTGTCATGGGGACAAATCTGCAATCGCTATCTCAAAACCATAGAATCACTGTGAGCCGTTAGTAAGACGCATGAAAGTCCTCCTTGTCCATAACTTCTACCGATCATCTGCCCCCTCGGGCGAGGACTCGGTTTATAAGAACGAGAAGGAACTTTTGATCGGCGGCGGGGTCGAGGTCATCTCTTATGAACGGTTCAACGACAATATATCGAGCAGGTCGATGGCTGCCTTCAGCGCGGTCTGGTCAAACAAAACGTACAGAGAAGTTTCGGAGCTCATCGAAAAGGAAAAACCCGACATCGCCCACTTTCATAATATCTGGTATCTCATCTCACCCTCTGCATATTATGCCTGCAAAGAAGCCGGTGTTGCTGTTGTGCAGACATTGCACAACTTCAGGATGTTCTGTGCAAACGGTTTGTTGATGCGTGATGGGCGTGTCTGTGAGGACTGTCTAGGGAGGGCCCCCTGGCGGGCTGCCGCCTACGGCTGTTACCGCAGCTCCCGGCTTTACTCGCTGCCGGTTGTCGCTTCGGAGATCATCCATCGGGCAAAAAGGACATGGGTGGATGCCGTCGACGCGTATGTGGCGCTGACGGAATTCGGAAAACGGAAATTCGTTGAATGCGGATTGCCGGCAGAAAAAATATTTATTAAGCCCAACTTTCTTTCCGACCCGCCCGCCCCGAACTATGCGGCGGCTGACTATGCCATCTACATGGGAAGATTGTCTGAAGAAAAGGGGCTGGATGTCCTGGTCGATGCGCTCGCGAGTGATGATAAAGGCGTGGCGTCATCCCCGCTGAAGGTCAAGATTGTGGGTGAGGGACCCCTGCGGGCGCATCTCGAAGGCAAGGCGTGGGACAAGGGCCTTTCGAATATCGAGTTTCTGGGCAGAAAAGATTTCAGCGAATGTCTTGATCTCCTTTCCCACGCTAGCTTCACGATCGTGCCGTCCGTCTGCTATGAAAATTTCCCGATGGCTATCCGGGAGGCCTTTGCCTGCGGCAAGCCTGTTGTCGGGTCAAATCTCGGGGCTGTTGCGTCGATAATCAGGAACCGCGAAACAGGTCTGCTCTTTCAACCCGGAAATCCTGAAGATCTCGCCTCAAAGATCACATGGATGGCCGGAAATAAGGACGCCTGCATTCAAATGGGGAGGAACGCGCGGGCCGAGTTCGAAAGCAAATATACGGCTGACCGCAACTTCGGGATGTTGATGGGGATTTATCAAAAAACTATTGACCGATACAGAAGATAGGATGAGCGGAGAAGAGGTAATACTGGGCTATCGTGTCTCGGTAAAATCTAAAACAGACTGCGTTTCTGAAATCACCGGATGGTTAAAAGACGGCAAAAAAAATAAATATTTTGTCTGCGCCAACCCTCACTCTCTTGAAGTTGCCCGGCAAGACGGTCTATTCCGCAACGCAATCAAGGCAGCTGACCTTATCGTGCCCGACGGAATAGGGATTGTGATCGCCTCCAGGATACTGGGTGGGAATATCAGACGGAGGGTAACCGGCAGTGATATCTTCCTGGGATTGAGCGAAAAGTTGAACGATGAAAAAAAATACACTTATTTCTTCCTCGGCTCAACAAAAGAAAATCTCCAGAAGATAAGAAATAAGATGGGGACAGATTTTCCGGGCATTAAGGTTGCAGGCACATATTCTCCGCCTTTCAAAACGGATTTCAGTGAAGAAGATAATCGACTTATGGTAGAGGCTGTCAGCCGTTCTCATCCCGATGTGCTCTGGGTCGGGCTTACTGCCCCCAAGCAGGAAAAGTGGATATATCAAAACAGAGGCAGACTGGATGTGAAATTCATAGGAGCAATCGGGGCCGTTTTTGATTTTTATACCGGCAATGTTAAAAGGTCGCATCCTTTTTTTCAAAAAATAGGGCTTGAATGGCTGCCACGCCTGCTCAGTGAGCCGCGTCGTCTCTGGAGGCGCAACTTTATCTCGAACCCATCTTTTGTGATCAGGGTGATATCAAGCAGGATTGCAGGGAAAAAAAAGAGTAGATGAAAAGTCTTTTCTTGAAGCTGATCGGTCCGGCACCGATCAAAGAGCCGGTGCATGTCACAAGAGACGCCCTCTCGGAGATCAGGAAACTCGCCGAAAGGCGGGGTCTGTTAATGCTATTGCACAAACGCCTGACCGAGAACATTGCTGTTATAGAACCGAAGGAAGAGGTGGAGAGGTTCATCGAGGAAACGAGGCCGCTTCGGTACGTGACAATAGCCCGGTCAATAAGACAGGAAAACGTCGGAAAGGAAATCTTGCGGCTCCTCGGCCGTGCAGGAATCCCTGCCGTTGTTTTAAAAGGGAACTCTATTGCGCGTAATCTCTATGGTGACCCATATTGCCGGTCGTCGTCTGATATCGATCTTCTTATAAGAAGATCTGATGTGATCCCTGCTGATGCCGCCCTCCGCGGCATCGGGTGTCTCAGGGACGATCCACTCCCTCTTATGTTCTGGCTCAACAGGGTCCATCATGCGGTCTACGTTTATCCGGATACACGCGACCTGATCGAGATCCACTGGGATTTCGGCATACCCTCTTATTTCAGGCTTGCTTCCGACGATATTTGGGCCGAGGTGGTTTTTGACGCATCGGGAAATCCGGGGTTTTCGATGGAAATGGATGTCATCCAACTGCTCATCCATCATCATATGCACGCCTTCAGGGAACTGAAGATCCTTGTTGACATTCTCTGGGCTTTGCATAAATATGATAGTAGGATGGACTGGAACGCTTTTGCAGGCCGTCTCAGGAAGCTCGGACTTCTTAAGACCGCTATGATCACATTGGCCCAGATAAACAGTGTCTGGAAAGACATCGGGGGTGAGATGGATTGTATCAAAACACTGGGGCAGGCATTCAGATATATGAGATGCGGCCTGCCGGGGTATTTACTGTCTTATTTCAGAATGGAGATAGAGAGAGAGTACTGTTTCCAATCCAACGGGGACAAATTTATGTCCAGATTTGCCCTGGACGGCGCGGCAACGGTATGTCTGTCGTTCCTGAAGTCATTCTTCCCCATGCCTGACGATATAAAGGCGCTTTACAGAGATAGAAGGGGTTGGGCCCTGCCGTTCAATTACTCCCGGTTTATAACCTGGCGGTTGACGGAGTGGAGAAAGTGAGATCATGACTATTAGATTGATCTATTATTTCTTCTCCTACTTCATCGTTGCAGTCGGCCTGGCTTTGGTCTTTGTCCCTCTGATGCGGCCGCTAGCCTTTAAATTGGGGGCGGCAGATATAGGGACCGGACGGCGGGTGCACAATGGCATTATTCCGAGACTCGGGGGAGTAGGCATTTTTCTGGCCTTTGTCATCCCCATGATCTTCAGGCTCACGAGAGGCAGCGGGGACAGTTTCAATTACAATATGTCCGGCGTCCTTCTGGCCTCAGTGATTGTAGTTCTGATCGGGGCCTACGACGACATAAAGGGTGCAAGTGTATCAAACAAACTGATTGCCGAAATTATTGCTGCGGGAGTAATTTATTGGTGGGGAATCCGTATCACCGTAATCAGCAATCCCTTTGGCAATCCCTTTATCCTGGGCTGGTTGAGCCTGCCTGTGACCGTACTTTGGATTGTCATCATCACAAATGCGGTTAATTTGGTCGACGGCCTTGACGGGCTTGCAGCCGGAAGCGGCATATTGATATCCGCGACCTTCTTCCTGCTTTCAGGCTCAGATTTAGGCCTTCAAATGACCTATGTAATCCTCGCTGGAAGCCTGGTGGGGTTTCTAAAATATAATTTCCCGCCTGCCTCGATCTTTATGGGCGACTCTGGAAGCCTCTTCCTCGGTTTCATCCTTGCCTCGACCTCTATACTTTCTTCTCGTAAGGCGACGGCCCTGGCTACAATGATGGTCCCTATCATTGCCTTCATCTTTCCGCTCATGGATATGGCTTACGCCGTCTTGAGGCGGTATCACCGAGGAATTTCGCTCGGCAAGGCCGACAGGGAGCACATACACCATAAACTTCTCGAAATGGGGTTAAGTAAGAAAAAGGTTCTGTTACTCATGTACGCTATGAATGCCGGTGTTATGTTATGGATTTTATTACTCGTCAAGAGGCAGTTGAATATCGACTTCTGGGGACTCGTTCTGGTCGTCCTGCTTTCCATCCTCGGGCTACGGTTTCTTGGCTACATCGAATTTCTCCAGCTTGTCAAGGATGGACTCAGAAAATTCAGGGGCGCAAAGAAGAGAAGATATGATGATTATGTCTTGAGCAGTTTCAGCCTCAATGCTTCCAAAAGCACCGAGTTCCAAGATTTCGAACAGCATCTGACGCTTCTTTTTGAAGAATATAATTTTCATTCCGTCAAGATCATTCTCAACGACCCCTCTTTCAGAAGCCCTTATTTCATATATAACGATGGAAAAGGCTCCGGAAACTCGATCAATCTCTCTTTTCCGATCGTCTACGGGAACGAATGTCTTGGTGAAATTCAGATCAGCAAGATGATGGATGAGAATCGGCTTATGTGCACTTCGGAGCTGATACTGGCTCTGTCCGAGGAGGTAGGCAGATTCGTTCAAAAGACAGCTGGGGAGAGCAAATAACAAAACCTTGCTTTGATTATCAGGGATGGGTGGTGAATCGTCCTGTCCGCTGCCCGGGAAATGCCGCTGACTTGGCAAACGTCCTAAACCTGCAGGAGTAACCCCTGCCGACCGTCAGGCGAATGCATAAATCATCATGCGAATGAGGAGGCTGTCCAGCGATAAGGACCTAGTGATCAGTTCATCGATCAGTCCATCGATCAATTTTGCACGTGCCGGCTTTTAAGTAAGAGCAATGGAATCAATTTTTTTCTGGATATCAAAGCTCGCATGGTCAATGATTGGACCGGAAAACCTGTTCCTGTTCCTGCTGCTTATTACCTGGATATTGCTCTGGCGCGGGGCATACAGACCGGCAAAGCTGCTGCTGGGATTTGTGATAATTGTGCTGATGGTGGTGGCATTGTTCCCCATAGGAGAGTGGCTTTTATACCCATTGGAAACACGCTTTCCTGTGAACCCTGCGTTGCCCGAAAAAATTGATGGCATCATAGTCTTGAGTGGCTCGGAAGATGCCATTCTTTCATCCCTCTGGAACCAGGTGGAGCTGGGAGACGGTGCTGAACGTGATATAGCTTTTCTTGAGTTGGCAAGACGATACCCCAGTGCAAAATTGGTATTTACTGGAGGTAGCGGAAGTCTGATGCACCAGGAATATAAGGCAGCCGACGTTGCTCATCGATTATTTGACAAGCTGGGGTTGGACCTTTCACGGGTCACGTTTGAGCGAAACTCCAGAAATACTTTTGAAAATGCAGTGCTAAGCAAAGAACTGGTGAGGCCTAATCCCGGTCAAAAATGGATTTTGATAACTTCAGCCTGGCACATGCCGCGTTCAGTCGGAATTTTCTGCAAAGCCGGCTGGCCTGTGATTCCATATCCAGTAGATCACTGGACAATGCCGGGAAAGCTCCTCCGAATTGAAGTTGAGCTTAGTGGTCATCTTCGGGGTCTTGCAGCTGGCGTGAAGGAATGGGTTGGACTGATAGCTTACTACTTTTCCGGAAAAACGACAGCGCTGTTCCCGGACCAATGTGGCCAGCCCTTTTAGCGGTCATCCTCGTCGCTGTTTATAATAATAGTGCCTCCTTTCCTCAGAACTGCATCAAAAGCGTCCTTTTCCCGCCTCTCCCCTGATTGAATTAATTGAAGTTGTACCGCACTTCACGCGGTTCTGGTCGTCTGAAAAAAAGCCTCCACTGACAAGCTGACAAACAAGTCGGCGAGGAAGTATAATATCTTTCTGCATCAGGCAAGTATACAGGAGGGATTTCATGAAAAGACAGAAGATTGCGCTTATAACCGGGATCACCGGGCAGGACGGGGCATATCTTGCCGAATTGCTGCTCAATAAGGGATATATGGTACATGGCATCAAACGTCGCTCCTCATTGTTCAACACGCAGAGGATCGACCATCTATACCATGACCCTCATGAAAAAGGGCTCCGGCTGAAACTCCATTATGGTGATCTGACCGACTCGACCAATCTGATCCGCATTATACAGGAGACCCAGCCTGACGAGATATATAACCTTGCGGCCCAATCCCATGTGCAGGTATCATTTGAGACGCCTGAATATACAGCTAACGCAGATGCCCTCGGCACCTTGCGTCTTCTCGAAGCCCTTCGGATCCTGAACATGACTAAGAAGGTGAGGTTCTACCAAGCATCCACAAGCGAGCTGTATGGCAAGGTGCAGGAAACGCCGCAACGGGAAACCACGCCCTTTTACCCGCGGAGCCCATATGCGGTGGCAAAGCTGTATTCGTACTGGATTACTGTAAACTATCGGGAGGCATACGGCCTCCATGCAAGCAACGGCATTCTCTTCAACCACGAGTCCCCTGTCCGGGGGGAGACCTTTGTGACTAGAAAAATAACCCGGGCGGTGGCCCGGATCTGTCTCGGCCTCCAAAAGAAGATCTTTCTGGGGAATATGGATGCAAAACGCGACTGGGGGCATGCCAAGGATTATGTCAAAGCCATGTGGCTTGTCCTGCAGCAGAAGCAGCCTGACGATTATGTTATCGCCACAGGGCATCAGTACTCTGTAAGACAGTTCGTTGAGCTGGCATTCAAAGAGGTTGGAGTTAAACTTGATTGGAAGGGAAAAGGGGTCGAGGGAAAAGGGATCGTAAGCAGCATTAACAGTAAACAGAAGTCATTGCGGCCTTCTCATCTTGAGGTTGGAGATATTGTAGTAGAGATCGATTCACGATACTTCAGGCCCACTGAAGTCGAAACCCTTCTTGGTGATGCGACCAAGGCGAGGAAGAAGCTCGGCTGGAAGCCCGAGATATCCTTTAAAGAGCTTGTGGCCGAGATGGTGGCCGTGGATCTCAAAGAGGCCGAGAGGGACAGTCTCTGCAAACGTGAAGGCTACAAGGTGATGCGGTTTGATGAATAAGGTATATGAATAGTGCATGTAAATAGAGACCGTGATGCAATCTGACTCCAGAATATTCGTTGCAGGAGGGACGGGGATGGTCGGCGCGGCTATTATCCGGCTGCTGCTGTCTGCCGGGTATTCGAATATCATCTCAAACTGCTTTAGCAAGAATCCTGAAACCGGCACCGGGCCGGGGGTCACATTTATTAAACTCGACCTTACCCGCCAGTCAGAGGTTGAGTCCTTCTTTGAAAAAGAGAGGCCGGAATATGTCTTTCTGGCCGCGGCAAAGGTCGGTGGCATCCTTGCAAACAGTACCTATAAGGCCGATTTCATCTATCGGAACATCATGATTGCGTCGAACATTATCCACGCAGCATATCTGTTCGGAGCAAAACGGTTGCTGAACCTCGGGTCATCCTGCATCTATCCGAAGTTTGCACCCCAGCCTATGAAAGAGGAGGCCCTTCTCACCGGCACGCTCGAACCCACCAATGAGCCGTATGCCATAGCCAAGATCGCGGCGATCAAGCTCTGTAGGTACTATAACGAGCAATACGGCACGGACTTCATTTCTGCAATGCCGACTAACCTGTACGGACTCCACGACAATTTTGACCTCAGTAATTCTCATGCGCTCCCTGCAATGATCCGAAAATTTCATGAAGCGAAACTGGCAATGTCAAAAAACGTCCAGCTCTGGGGCAGCGGTACACCCTTCCGCGAGTTCCTCTATGTGGACGACCTTGCCGCTGCCTGCTTTTTTCTGATGAATAACTGCAGCCACAAAGAAATCGGCGAGTGCGTCAATGTTGGCACAGGGACAGACCTCACGATCAGGGCCCTTGCCGAGATGATACAGGAGATCGTCGGCTTCAGCGGCGATATTGTTTGGGACAGCTCGAAACCTGACGGCACACCAAAAAAACTTCTGGACATTTCAAGGATACGAGCCCTGGGATGGGAGCCGAAGACAACGCTGGAAGAAGGGATAAAAAAGACTTACGAATGGTATCTTGGTATCTAGATGAAAGAAAACCATAATAAAATACTTCCGGTCATCCTCTCAGGTGGATCGGGGACAAGGCTCTGGCCATTGTCACGAGAGCTCTATCCCAAGCAGCTTCTACCCCTGGTTGATGAAAAGACCATGCTCCAGAACACTATCATACGACTGGACGGCATAGTTGATCTGGGACCACCCCTGGTTGTTTGCAACGAAAGCCACCGTTTCATGGTCGCAGAGCAACTGCGGCTGATAAACATCCAGCCCTCTGCTGTTGTGCTGGAGCCGGTTGGCCGCAATACTGCTCCTGCTGTTGCGATCGCAGCGCTTCAGGCGATGAAGGGAGGGGCTGACCCTGTTTTGCTGGTGCTGCCAGCAGACCATGTTATAAAAGAATTAGTTGCATTCCATAACACAGTAGAGGAAGGGGCCAGGCTGGCCAATGACGGCAGTCTCATCACTTTCGGGATTGTTCCTGATAAGCCTGAAACAGGATATGGATATATAAAAAAGGGCAGGCAGATAAAGATCAAGGCTGGGGTAAAGGCTGAGGCTAAAGCAAAGAGCGAAAATAAAAAAAATAAAAAAGCACTTATTGCTGCTTTTAAAGTCGACCGCTTTGAGGAAAAGCCCGATCTGGCAAATGCAAAAAAATTTATCTCCTCGGGCGAGTATCTCTGGAACAGCGGCATGTTTATGTTCAGGGCATCGGTATATCTGGAGGAACTCAGGCGTTTTGCGCCGGACATACTCTCAGCCTGCCGGAAGACCCTGAAAGGGTCTGTCAGGGATCTCGATTTCACACGGCTCGATGAGAAAGCCTTTGCAGGCTGCCGCAGTGATTCAATAGACTATGCGGTCATGGAAAAGACAGGGTCTGCTGTAGTTATTCCTCTCGATGCCGGCTGGAATGATATAGGGTCCTGGTCAGCCCTATGGGAAGTTCTGGAGAAGGACGAGAACGGCAATGCTGTTGCAGGTGATGTCATAATAAGGGACGTAAGCAATTCCTTTATCTACGCAGGAAGCAGGTTGGTTGCGGCAATTGGAGTTAAGGACCACATTATAATCGAGACGGCAGATGCTGTCCTGGTGGCTGACAAAGATGAGACCCAGAAGGTAAAAAATATTGTTGCACATCTCAAATCGCAAAAAAGAGGCGAGGCACTCCTGCACCGGAGGGTGAACAGGCCGTGGGGTGCCTATGAGAGCATAGACAGTTCAGACCGGTTCCAGGTGAAGCGCATCACTGTCAATCCAGGGGCTTGTCTCTCTCTGCAGAAACACCATCACCGCGCAGAACACTGGATAGTCGTCAAGGGAACAGCACGTATCACCAAGGGCAACGAGGTGATAACCATTACCGAAAACGAATCAACATATATCCCTCTCGGAACAAGACACCGCCTTGAAAACCCCGGAAAGATACCACTGGAACTGATAGAAGTCCAGTCGGGGAGCTATTTGGGTGAAGACGATATAGAGCGGTTTGATGACAGATACGGAAGAAAAGGCAGTAGCAAATAGTCTTCTCTAAATAGAGTTGATTGAACATGAATCACATTAACTGCTTTAAGGCATACGACATTCGCGGCAGGATCCCTGATGAACTGAACGAGGAGATCGTTTATCGCATCGGGCGGGCCTATGCGGAGTTTCTGAAACCTTCGAAAGTGATCATCGGCCGGGATGTGCGCCTTAGCAGCGATGCCTTCAGCTCATCACTTGCCAGGGGACTTACGGACGCAGGAGTGGATGTATATGACATCGGGCTCTGTGGCACGGAGGAGGTCTATTTCTCAACCTTTCATAACAACATGGACGGCGGGATTATGGTGACAGCAAGCCATAACCCAATAGACTATAACGGCATGAAACTCGTACGTGAGGGGTCGAAGCCTATCAGTGGTGACACAGGCCTGTTCACAATAAGAAAGCTTGCTGAGGAAAACTGCTTTACTGATTCAGCAACAAAAGGGAAGATAACTCCGCTTGATGACAGGGATGCATATATAAGGCACCTGCTTGGGTATATCGACGCTCTCTCTCTTAAACCTCTTAAGGTGGTAGTCAATGCAGGCAATGGCTGTGCAGGTCCTGTCATCGATCTTCTCGAAAAACATCTCCCCTTTGAGTTCATAAGAATCAACCATAAGTCGGACGGGACATTCCCGAACGGAATACCGAACCCGCTTCTGCCTGAAAACAGGGCAGCGACAATAAAGGCAGTTCTTGCCCATGACGCAGACTTCGGGATAGCCTGGGACGGAGACTTTGACCGCTGTTTTCTCTTCGATGAAAAGGGAAGTTTTATTGAAGGCTATTACATTGTGGGGCTGCTCGCATCAGCTATCCTGATCAACAACCCCGGGGCAAGGATCATTCATGATCCGCGCCTCACCTGGAACACCATCGACCTCGTCAGGCAGGCGGGCGGCATACCCGTGCAAAGCAAGACAGGGCATGCATTTATCAAGGAACGGATGAGGGTAGAAGACGCCGTCTACGGCGGTGAGATGAGCGCCCATCACTATTTTAGGGATTTTGCCTACTGCGACAGTGGTATGATACCGTGGCTTTTGATCGCAGAGATTATGTCAGTATCGGGAAAGCCCCTTTCCGCTCTGCTCGGGGAGCGCATGCAGCTCTTCCCGGCAAGCGGCGAGATCAACAGGAGGCTGATAGATCCATCCGCTGCCATCCGTCGTATCGAAGACCGGTATCAGAAAGGGTCCCTGATCATAGACCGCACTGACGGCCTGAGTATTGAGTTCCCCACCTGGCGATTTAACCTCAGGAGTTCGAACACCGAGCCGGTCGTCAGGCTGAACGTTGAGTCCCGCGGAGATGATCAGCTGATGCAGGCTAAAACTGCTGAGATTCTTTCCCTTCTTGATAATTTTTGATCGTATCGCCTGATAATACTCGTTTTTCGATCAGCAGCACCTTGTCTGCGATCTCCAGCAGTGTTGTATCATGCGAGATGAGGAAGGTGGTCTTATCTGCTGCCAGTCTTTTGATCGACTCCTTGATCAGCTCTTCAGAGGCTGAATCCAGTGCAGAGGTCGGCTCGTCAAGTACAAGGACCGGAGCATTCCTGATGAACGCCCTTGCAATCGAGATCCTCTGACGCTGGCCTGCAGACAGTTTGAGTCCCCGTTCGCCGATGATGGCGTCATAGCCGCCAAGTAACTGTATGATCTCGTTATGGACATTGGCCATCCGCGCCGCACGTTTCACATCATCCCTTGATGCCGCGGGGTTGCCATACCGGATATTCTTTTCGATCGTGTCATTGAAGAGAAAGACCTCTTGGGACACCACCGCGATCTGCTGTCTGAGCCACTGAGTATCGAGATCCTGCAGGTTGCGGCCGTCAAGCAGGATCATGCCCGTCTCCGGCTGATAAAACTTCAGCAGAAGGTTTATCAGAGTGGTCTTTCCAGACCCGCTGGGCCCTGAAAGCCCTATCACCTCCCCGGGAGCTGCAGAAAAACTGATGTTGTCAAGAATCACCTGTCCCGGTGTATACGAGAAGGAAACGTTTTTGAACCTGACGGCTCCTTCGACCTTCGTCGGCTTCAATAAGGCGGCAGTGCGCCCTGTCTGTATGAACTCGTGGTCGAGCAGAAAAAGCTCCCGGATCCTCGCGAGGGAGGCGAAGGACGGCTGGAGCATCAGCTGATACATTAAAAGGCTGTGGACTGCACCTGATATGAAGTACATATACGACGTAAAGGCAACATAGTCCCCAATGCTCATACTGCCCTTCCTGAGCTCATCAGCTCCGATCCAGATCACCACAATCATGGATATGAAGCGTGCGCTGCTGACCGCATACCCGGAGAGCAGAGAGAGGATCATGCCCTTTATCCGGGTGTTCAGGGCAGTCCGTATTCTGCCGGAAGCCTTTTGTACCTCGCCGGCTTCGTCTGCATGGGTTTTGACTGTTTCGATACCCGAGAGTGTCTCCTGGATGCCAGCCTCAACCTGTGCGCTGGTTTCGCGTTCTGCATAGCTTATGCTCATATATCTGCGGGAGAAGAAATGATTGATGAACATAAACAGCGGCAGGATCAGGAGGAAGATAACGGTCAGCTTGACGCTCAGCAGAAACGCCAGCGCCATCCCGAAGATGAGGTAGGCCCCCTGTGTGATAACCTGAGAAAGGCTGTCTGAAAAGAGCGTCTGGAGTGCCTCGATGTCATCGGAGAGCCTGGCTGTCAGATAACCAGTCTCCTTCCCGCGGAAGAAGATGAGCGGGAACCTCAGGACATGTTCGAAGAGGGAGGTGCGGAGGTTATAGGTTATCTCTTGCTGGAACCGTATCATCAGGATTCCCTGGATGATGCCGGCGCCGCCGATGAATGCGCCGCCGATCAGCAGGGCTGTTATGAGAAACCGCACTGAGCTGAGCAGGTTTTTTGCCTGGCCGGCATAATGGCTGAGGCCGATTGTCGACATCAAGGCATCGACCTGGCCGAAACCAGTCTTCAGGATGACAAAGTCTATCAGGAATTTGCTGCTGAGCGGCATCAGCGAATTGATGCCCGAGACCGCTAGGGCCAGGACAAGGCTTATCAGGCCCGTCTGCCAGATCGGCCGTACGAAGCGGAAGAAAAAAGGAAGGTCCCCCAGGCTGAAGTCTGTCCAGGCAGGAGCAGCACCCTGTGTGCTGAAGATCTCTTTTATCTGATCAAGTCGTATCATTATCGAAGCATGGTTGAATCAAGTTTGAAGGGCGCGTGCCCTGTCCTCGTCCGGCTGTCAATCCTTGAGGTTCTTCTCGACAAACTGCGCCAGGACCTCATGTATCTTGACCGGCGGTGAGACGCCAAAATAGTGGTCTATGATCATATGCGCCAGTTCATGGGCCAGCACCCCGAGCCGGACATCACTCACGGATACATAGATGGTCTTCTCTTTGGGGGCATAGAATGAGATGAAATCGACGTTTCTGTTATAGCGGGCTTTGTATACCTTCTGGACCTCGGTGTCTGAGGACAGCAGTACGATCCTGACCTTCGCATCTTTGGGATACATGTCCAGCACGACCTCGACGCGTTCGACGAGCACATCCATCTTATTCCTGATCTCATCGTCCGAGGTGATGCTCCTCATATTGCGCATCAGGTATGAGAGGCTGCCGAGTGAAATCTCCTTATTAAACGTCCGGAGCAGGTCCTCTCTTTCGTACACAAGAGTGGCGTAGCGGGAGGTCAGTTCAAAACCGTGAGAGACGGATGCTGAGATGAAAAATATTAAAGCTATAATGGCAGCTCTTACGATACATCTTTCCAAGCATCTTTCCACATTTAGACGCATAGCTATTGGTCATGCGTGAGCTTGTAATTCCTGAGTCTTAGGAGCTGTTTTTCTGAGAGTTCAGAGGCCTCGGACAGGGCATGGCGGATCTCTTCAGGATCTGCAGACCCCTCGGCCCGGGCCAGATTGTTCCTGATGGCTTCTGTTGTTTCAATAAACTGTCGCGTGTCCGCAGATATCTTTGCATTGTACTGATTGAAGAGCGTGGCAACTTCCTTCGCCTCGTCATTGGTCCGGAGTCTTATGACGAACGAATGGTCTCCGATGAGCATCCCTTCAAGCGTTTTCTCAAACCGGTAAAGCGGCCCGGCAAGGCGGTGCGTGACAAACAGCGCGAGGACAACAATAAAAAAGCCGCCAGTGAGAAGAAATATCCAGTTCGCACGCAACAGCTCCTTCACCAGCACAAACGGTGTTTTCCCGAGATTCAGGCTGTTATCTTTGTAGGTAATGGTCATGGAGTCAGCGGTCAGCATACTGAAGATGGCGGTGAAGAGGAGGCACGCGAAGAGCACGGCCACGAAGATCGTAAAGATATACTGCCCCTGCAGGTCTTTCTTTATAAAGTAGTTCCGGCGTCTCCAGTTTCTCCCCATAATACCCCTTGGTCAGTCCTCTTTCACGAGATTCCTGATTGTTGCTTTTGCCCTGAGGTCGGTCATCCACTGCTCTATCGCCTGCTTTTTCCTCTGCTGCGTGAGGATGAGCCTGACTGTTTCCTTGTTCAGTGTGGCTGACATATTATCCTGCCGCAGTTCTGTTTTATCGAGGCGAACGACCAGATACGCTTTTCCCGCCCTGAACGGGCTGGTGCTTTCTCCCTCGGTCAGTGCAAAGACTTTTTCCCTCATGTCTTCAGAGAGGTCCTGATAGCAGACAATCTTTGTCTCCTTTTCGAGAAAACGGCCGGCTGCGGCAGCGACTTCGTCCGTCGCGCTCGATATGGTCAGGTGAAGTTGTTTTGTCTGCAGGTCTCTATAGCGTTCAATATCGCGATCACTTACTTCGACCGGCAGTTTCGCAAATTTCCTGTCCATGAGAAGCTTGATCAGGGACTGCTCGTAGAAGTTCTGAATCGAGAGGCGAAAGTCTTCATTCTTGTCAATACCCTCCTGCTGCGCCTCTTGGATCATCAGTTCCTTCATAATCAGTGCATTGATGAAATCAGTCTTGCTGGAAATCTGAGTCGATCCGGATGCGTAGAGCCTTTTGAACTCATCCGTGGATACTATCTTTTTATTGATGATCAGGGCGGCATCCTTTTCCGGTCGGGAAGATTTCCCCGCGGTAATCTGGTACCCGACGACTGCGGTTACCAGCGACACAATGAGGATAATATAATAGATATATTTCATGCGATAGTGTATGGGCCTGCTGTTGAAAGTATATCAGAGGCAGGGGAAAAAGACAAAGCTAGGGAGTGATGCCGATCGGAAAACTGACCCGCACACTGACCGGATTTACCGGAGGTCTATAACAAAATTTGGTATTGCCTATAAGTAGTTATTATGATATACTAACATTAGGAGAATAAAAGATTTTATATTAACTTGAAAGGGATTAAATGGGAAGGTTTTGGGTAATATTTTCAGCCTTAATTTTTGCCGGTGCTCTGTTTATGGCTTTGGAGCTTACAGCGCAAGGTGCTGATGTCAAGACGGTTATAACACAGCAGCTTTCGTTGTCACAGGATATCTGCTCTGCCGTAAAGACCTGCATCAGTGAAGGGAATAATACCAAGGAGACCGTAAAAATTGCGATCAGCATGGGACATGGGGCCTGTTACTGTCAGGTTATCAAGTGCTCGCTTGATGTAGGCGCCAGCCTTGAGCAGATAATTTTCGGAGCCATAGAGGCAGGGATCTCTTCAGATGTCATATCTCGTTGCGCAGTTGATGCAGGTGCACGGCCGGCTGATGTTGCCAGGGTTCTTGGGCGCGGCGATGCTCCTGGCCTCGGCTATTCTGATCCGCCTGTCACCGGAGTCACCCCCGTCCCGACGGGTTTTAATAACAACAGTACGCCCAAAGTGTTCATCAGTCCGTCGAGCTTTTGATATCATCTGTCATCCATCACGACATGATGAGTGAACGATTCTATGCATTTCTTATAGCGGCAATAGTTGTAGCTATTTCGTGTTCTTCTGCGTATGCTGAGCAGGCTCCGGGACCGAAGGACGGTGATAGTACTGCACTAACAGCGAGCCAGCCTGTAGCAGCGGAAGAACAGCCTGCTGCCGTAAAGCTCTCAAACGAAGAGCCGGCCCCCTCAGGAAGCAGCAAGACCTCCTCTGATATTCTTGGAAAAGTGAGGAGTGGATACGTACATCCTTTCATATCTATTACTGAATCTTTCAATGACAATATCTTTTACACCCCGGATAACAAAATATCAGATTTTGATACGCTTCTCTCCCCTGGCATCTGGATAGCCGTGCCGCGACTCAAAGAGAGGGAGGTCCCTGCCATCGAGACAGCAACCATGACTCCCGGCGGTCTCGCCATGAGCAGCTTTCCGACCAAATACCCCGGCAGCTACCAGACCTATCTGCTCTACAGGGCTGACATCGAGAGATATTTGAGGAACTCTTCGGAAAATACTACGAGTCATACCCTTGAAGGCGCGTTTCAGTATAACTTTAGGGGGGGGCTGTCGGTTGATGTTGATGACCAGTTCCTGAAGTCACACAACCCCAGAGCGACCAGCGAGTTTTCTGAACTCGACAAGTTTCAGTCGAATTACTTCAGCACGGTGCTCAGATATGAGTTAGGGGACAGAACTCTTCTGAGACTTGATTATGGACACTACGGCATTCAGTATACATCAGTGGACAACGACTTCAGAGACCGTGCCGACAATGCTGTCGCTGCCTATATTTTTTATAAACTGAGGTCAAGGCTTGCGGTCTTCATTGAGTATGACTATATCAGGGTGCGATATGAACAAGATGTCTTATCAGACAGCACGGAACATCATGTGTTTGCAGGAGTCCGCTGGGACATCACCGCGAGGTCGAAGGGTATGGTGAAGGTAGGCTACGGCATAAAGGACTTTGAAAACCCGGCGCTGGCTAATCACGGCGATTTAATTTTAGAGGCACAGTTTGACCACCAGTTTACGCCGAAGAGATCTGTTCAGCTGACCGCATCACGGAAGACGAATGAGACAGACATTGCAGGCACGGACTTCATCATCTCCGACAAGTTACGGGCTGCCTATACACAGCGGCTTGCCACTAAAATCACCGGTACAGTGGACCTGTCATATACGGATGACGAATACCAGGATGTGATTACGATCGGGAGCGAGACAAATAAACTGAGGAACAAGTATTACAATGCAGGGGCTGCCTTGCGGTATGACTTCAGGGATTGGCTGAAGTTCGATGCCGGGTTAACGTACTCAAAGAGGGTCTCGAACTTCTCAGATTTTGATTATGTGAACAAAACTATATTTATAAGGCTTACGGCAACTCTTTAATTTTCCTCAGCTTTTTTGCCGGGCAGTACTGGTTGGGCTTGTTTCCCCCGTTTGGATGATATATAATCAGACAGTACAAACATGAATAAAATCACTTTCTTTTTAGTTATTATAATCTGCGTGTGCATATGCTCCGGCAGTGTTGGATATGCTGCCTCGAGTCCGGATTATATTGTTGGCGACGGCGATCTTCTGAGGATCACTGTATATGATAACGCCGATCTCCTGACGATTGTCCGGGTCGGTGGGGAGGGGACCATTCTCTTCCCGCTCATCGGACAGGTGAAGGTTGACGGCTTGTCGGTGACCTCAGTTGCATCGAAGATAGAGGTGATGCTCGCCCAGGGCTATATTGTTTCTCCGCATGTCTCAGTCTTCATCGAGGAATACAGGAGTCAGCGGGCCACGATCATGGGACAGGTGAACAAGCCGGGATTATATGAGCTCAAGGGGTATACTACCTTTCTGGAGGTCCTTTCCAAGGCAGGTGATCTTACCAAAGATGCCGGCGACAAGGCTTTCATAAAAAGAAAGGCCGAGTCTGCCGACAAGATGGAAAAAACTATTGTCATAGATCTGAAGCGGTTGGTTGAAAGAGGCGATACGTCACAGGACCAGCCGATTATTGATGGGGACAGCATCTATGTCACCAAGGCCGGGACCTTTTATGTGACCGGCGAGGTCAGAAAGCCTGATTCGTATAAAATTATAGAGGAAGGTACCACGGTTCTGAAGGCCATAACCATGGCGGGCGGATTCACAGATAAAGCGTCTACCGGCAGGGTGAAGATCATAAGGAAAGTCAATGGGAAAGAGGAGCTGCTCGAGCGGGTGAAACTCGATGTGCTGATACTCCCCGACGATGTAATTGTTGTTCCGGAGAGTTTTTTCTAGAATATAAATGTACCGGTTGTCGTATGGTTTATTATCCCGGCCTGTCAGGGATACTTTTTTAACGAAACCAGGCAGTCGGGAATGACTCTGAAACAGGAGAGCTTGGAGGTGATCATGAACGGGCAGACGATTGAAGAGAAAGAGATACATCTCAGGGACTACCTGAGAATTATCAATAAGCGCAGGCAGATCGTCTACACTTTTTTTGCGGTCGTGTTTGTCCTGGTGGTTGTGGGGACTTTTTCCACGACTCCGATTTACAGCGCCTCGACAAGGCTCCTGATAGAGAAGGCGGAAACGAGCAACGTCATGAACAACACTGAGTTCTATAGCTATGATGCTGAGTTTTATCCGACCCAGTACGAGCTGATTAAGAGTTCATCGGTTACCCGGAAGGTCGTGGACACGCTCGGACTAGACAAGAATTTAGACAGCTATTTTAACATCGACCCGAAGCGCCGCTCTGTTATCACCAAGATGGCAGGCGGACTGTCAACGTTCATCGCTACTGTGTTCAGGACAAAGGGACTGGAGAACCTTCGGGAAAAAGAAGACCCCGACAAAAAGGCTGACGCGATAGCAAAGACCATCAGCAGCGGGATTGTTGTGACCCCCGTGAAGAATAGCAAGATCGTCGATATCAGCTATTTTTCGCCCAACCCGGAACTGGCCTGCTCTGTTGTGAATGCTCTTGCCAGGTCCTACATCGAAGATCTGCTTGATCTTAATATGAGTTCAACAAAATATACTCTTGACTGGCTGACGAAGAAGGCTGAAGAGGAAAAAACAACTGTTGCGAAATCTGAAAAGACGCTGCAGGAATATCAGAAGAGCCAGAATTTTGTTACTCTCGAGAACAAGGAGACTATTATCCCTCAGAAGATGGCAGAATTGAACAACAGGCTGCTAAGTGCAGAGTCAAAGAGGAGGGAGTTGGAGGCCCTCTATAAAAAGGTGCAGGAAGTAACCTCCAACCTCGGCAACGCAGAAAACATTAGTGCGATAGCGACAGACCCCACACTGCAGAGCCTCCGGCAGCAAATCATAATGGCTGAGCAGGATGTCACCGAGCGTTCGCAGAAACTCGGCCAGAAGCATCCGGCCCTGATACGGGCAAAGGAGGACCTCGACAGCCTGAAGATGAAGCGGGAGCAGGAAATTAAGAGGGTCATTGAGTCTATAAAAAACGAATACGAGCTTGCGGGGGCTAATGTAGCCAGTTTCAAAAAATCCCTTGCCGAGGCAAAGGGTGAGGCCCTGAACCTCAATGAAAAGGCAATGGAATTTGGGGTTCTCAATCGGGAGGTGGAGACGAACAGGCAGCTCTATGATGTGCTGGTGAAGCGGATGAAGGAGCAGAGCATCTCCGAGAAGACACGGACTGTCAATGTCCTGATCATCGAAAAGGCCGAGGTGCCAAGTTCACCGGTAAAACCCAGAAAAGCTCAGAACATCCTGCTTGGTCTTATCCTGGGCCTGTTCGGCGGAGTCGCCATGGCATTTTTTGTCGAATACCTTGACCAGACCATTAAGTCGCCTGACGATGCTGAGGCAAAACTCGGCGTTGCAGTGCTCGGTCTGATCCCTCTTGTTAATAGCGGGGAGCATGATGTTGATAAAATTGTCATGACGGATCCGAATTCGCTCATCGCCGAGAGCTTCAAGGCGATCAGGACCTCTCTGCTGCTTTCCTCTGCAGAGAAATCGCCTAAGCGCGTACTGATTACCAGTCCCGGACCAGGAGAGGGCAAGACGTCGATCTCGATCAACCTTGCGGCTGCGATAGCACAAACAGGCTATTCGGTGCTACTTATCGACGCAGACCTGAGAAGGCCCCGAATCGCAAAGGTGCTGGGTCTGAGCAATACGAAAGGCCTGAGCACGTATCTTGCGGGAGCATCTGATATGGACGTCATACAGGATGGGCCGATTACCAACCTGAGCATCATAACCTCCGGGCCAATTCCGCCGAACCCTTCAGAGCTCCTGGGGTCAAAGAGGATGGCTGAGATGATCGAGACCCTGAGCGAAAAATATGACATTGTTATCTGCGACTCACCCCCGCTGTTGTCCGTCGCTGACACCCTCATGCTCGATAATATCCTTGATGCTGTGATTATTGTTACCAGGGGCGGAAAGACGAGCTATGAAGATGTTCGAAACGGCCTGAAATCTTTGTCTGGCCTCAAGGCGCAAGTTCTGGGAATTATCATCAACGCACTTGACATCAAGAAAAACAACTATTACTATTATCAATATAAAAATTACTACTATTCATCTGACGAGACTTCGGACGACAAGATTTCCAGAGAGACAAAAAAGGCAGCACACAAAAAGAAAGTCTAGTGCCGTGTCGCATAATGAACGGGATTCCTGACGTTATGGTGATCAGATAATGTTCAAATCTCCTGCTAGGGTTGTTTTTGTTTTTCTTCTCTTTTTTTCACCGCTGGCATTCGGCACGGTCGAAACCTGGTCGCTGCTGATAATGGAAACGCTTTCGATCTTTGCACTCATATACTATCTGGCAGTGGAAAAGCGGGCTGGTCCTTTTTATCACGTGCCGGGCATTCTGCCGCTGCTCTGTATAGGCCTGTATCATCTGCTCCAGATTGTCCCTCTTCCCGCCGGTCTTGTCGCCCTGATATCGCCCGAAACATACCGGCTTCATGAGTTGACAGGGGATATCGCTAAAGTACCTGATTGGATCTCCCTGTCTGTCCGGAAAAAAGAGACTGTTTCTGAATTCTTCAGATTCGCCTCTGCGGCTGCTTTCTATGTCCTTACGGTCCAGCTCTTTTCACAGAAAGAGATGCTCAAGAGGACTATAATAACCCTTACCGCCTTTTCCGGCTTTCTTGCCTTTCTGGCCATTATGCAGTATCTGTTCTATAACAATAAGATCTACTGGATCAGGGAGCTTACGCTCGGCGGTTTGCCGTTTGGGCCTTTTGTGAACAGGAACCATTATGCAGGCTTCATGGGGATGGTATTTCCCCTTGTTCTTGGTCTGTTCCTGTTCTATAAGCCACAGGTGTCGTATGCGTCCCTGCGGGAAAGACTGGTAGAGCTGTTCAGCAGGCGGGGAACGAATATGTATATACTCATCGGTCTGGCGTTGGTACTAATGGCTGTTTCGGTCTTCCTCAGTCTTTCGCGGAGCGGGATCGTCAGTCTTGGGCTCTCGATAACCTTTTTCGGCCTTATGCTATCTGCCGCGAAGACGGGAAGCAGGAGGGGGGTCGTTATTGTGATCATCTGTATCCTGATCCTCCTCTCGGTCGGCTGGTTTGGCTGGGAGCCGATCGTCGCGCGTTTTGAGAAAATACGCAATCCCGTGGGGAACATCGCTGACATGAGGCCGACGATCTGGAAGGACACCGTCCCGATGATCAAGGACTTCCCTGTTTTCGGGACGGGGTTCGGCACGTATATCGATGCATATACGAAATACCGGACATTGCCGGGCGAGACGATTGTTGACCACGCACATAATGATTATCTTGAACTGCTCTCCGATGGCGGCCTGATCGGCTTTCTGCTTTTTGGCTGGTTCTTTGCTGCCGTAGGCATACGTTCCTTCAATACTTTCAGAAAGAGGAAGGAGCTCTATTCGATCTATATCTTCATCGGCAGCCTTTCGGGGATCGTCTACATGTTTTTTCACAGTGTGACGGACTTTAACCTGCATATAGGATCAAACGGTCTTTATTTCTTCTTTCTTGCCGGTATCATGGTCTCATCAGCGCATACTAGGCTGCGGAACGGCCTTGTCCCAACGTATCTGAAGCCTGTCGAAGGATCGCCTTCTCAGGGAGGTCTGTCAAAGGCGGTTCTGTTGCAGATTGCCCTGCTGAGTGCCCTTCTTATGGCCTGCCTGGTATTTCATACCGGAGCTATCATAGGAAAATACTATTATTCCTCTCTGAGGGATATACGGCTTGATCAACTGCCCGATAAGAAGGACCTTCTTCTTGTGCAGGATACCGTACAGAGGGCGATCATGTTTGACCCCCTTGAGCCGGACTACCGGCTTGCAGGCGCTGGTGTTGAGATGAAGGTGTCAGGCCCGGCAGCCTCGCAGGACGCCTACCGGCAGGTCATAGCGATGGCCCCGTTCAATGCCGGGTATGTACAGAGGCTTGGACTGGTCAGCTCAGAGCTGGGGGAGGTTGAGAGGGCGGAGAGGCTCTTGAGGCTTGGCGTAGCTCTTGACAGGAACGGCTCATCAGTACATAAGACCTATGCGTTCTGGTTGTTGGCTCATAACAGGAAGGCAGAGGGGATGGCCAATATAAAGACCGCGCTTTCTATAGACCCGAGCAGGACCAGGGAGTACATAACCCTTATGGTCCTGAACAAGCTAAGTAACAAAGAGATAGCCGCGGCCATGCCGGATCTGGTCCAGCCACATCTCACGTTTGCCGACTTTCTGTTCAAGACCGTCAACGATGAAATGGCGAATGAGGAATATCGGAGGGCCTTTGACTTTGTCAGCAATGAAAAAGATGTAAGCCAAGGTTATTTTTTCCAGGCAAGCAACTATTTCTTGCAGAAAGAGATGTATGATGATGCGATAACGATTATGAGAAAGGGAACAGAGGCATTGCCTAATGACATAGCGCTGAGGCTTGCGTTTGGTGATATCTATGAAAAAATGGGAACGAGGCATCGGGCAGTTGAAGAGTACGAAAAGGCGCTGGTGATCGACCCGGACAATAGGGATGCACGCAGGAAAATCGATGCTGTCCGATAACAGGGGCAGACATATTGAATGATTGATCTTCACTGCCATATCCTTCCGGGGATAGACGATGGTCCTACTGATCCTGAGACGAGCCTGGTCATGGCAAAGATGGCGGCTGAAGACGGTATCAGCCGCCTTGTGGCGAGCCCCCACTACCGTTATGGTACAAGCCCTTCGGCGGAAGATATCCGTTTAAGGGTACTCCGTTTTAATGAGGAGCTCAGGCGTGAAGGGATTTTGCTGGAAATACTCACAGGCGCTGATATCCATCTGACCTTTGAACTGCTAAAAGGGTTCGATACAGGTGACCTGCCAACGATAAACAGTACGCGTTATTTCCTGCTCGAACTATCGACTTTGATGCCATCAAATGTCGAACAGTTTATCTTCAGGGCATTGACAAAGGGACTGGTGCCGATTATCACCCACCCGGAGAGAAATTACAGCCTGCTGACTTCAAGGGAGAAACTGATGAGCCTGCGGGAGACCGGAGTTCTTTTTCAGATCACGGCGATGAGCATAACCGGTGAGTTTGGTGAACAGGTAAAGAGCTATTCTGAGATGATGCTGAAGAAGGGATGCGTTGATTTTGTGGCGACGGACGCCCATGATCCCCTCCACCGGGCGCCGATCCTTTCGGCGGCATACCGTGATGTCTGCGATATCCTGGATAAACGACAGGCGGAGACGATCTTTTACAAAAACCCAGAGGCGGTCATTGCGGATGAGGAGATTACATAGCTGGTAAAAAAGCAGTGTCCAAGGGGACTGCCTGGACTCGAAAACAGGATGCTTCACCTCATTCTCCCGAACGTAAGGCAGCAATAAAGGTCTGCAGTAATCCTCTTTCCTGTAACCGGTGTGCCTTGTCCCGACGTCTAATAATCTAGAAGACTAAATGCTGAAATCGGGACGAAAGGCATTGACTACAATGGCCAATGCGCCTATACTAGAAAATATCATCAGCTTATACCCGTTTATGGTATTTCAGCTTCCGGGTACCAGAGGGGGATATGCCCTAATTCAGTCCCGGCCCCTATACTCATAATTTATATCATGCTGTTCAGCATGAGGAGGATGAATGAAGCAAAGAATGGCTATTGTTTATGCGTTGTCTATCTGTTTACTTGTAGGTGTCTTGTGCAGCGGTTGTGGTCAGGGTTCGATTGCTTCGGTAACGGTAGCGCCGCTCACCGCCACTGTTCTCGTGGGCTCTACCCAGCAGTTTTTGGCAACTGGTACCTATTCAAATAAATCGACATCTGACGTAACGGGCAGGGTGACTTGGACTTCATCTAATCCTGCGGTTGCAACGATCACCGGCGGGGGGCTTGCAACGGGCATTACAGCAGGTAACACCATCATCACTGCCTCTGCTTCTTCCGGTGTTTCGGCGGTTGCTACGCTTATAGTGGGCCTGGCGTCGGTATTTTCTGTTGGTGCAAATCCGACCGATATCGCCATAGACGCTGCTGGTAATGCATGGGTGGCGAATAACGGCAGTAATAACGTTACCAGGTTGAGTCCGACAGGAGAGGTGCTTGGTGTCTTTGTTGTTGGTACAAATCCGACCGATATCGCCATAGATTCTGCTGGTAATGTATGGGTGGTGAACAGCGGCAGCAATAACGTTACCAAGCTGAGTCCCACGGGAGCAGTGCTCAGCGTTTTTGCTGTTGGTGCGCATCCGACTGATATCACCATAGATGCCTCGAATAACGTGTGGGTGGTGAACAGCGGCAGCAATAATGTTACTAAGCTGAGTTCCACGGGACTGTTGCTCGGTACCTTCGCTGTTGGGACCAATCCGACGCGCATAGCGATAGACGGGAAGGGTAATGCATGGGTGGTGAACAGTGGAAGCAATAACGTTACCGAGTTTAGTTCCACGGGGGTCTTTCTTGGCAACTTTGCCGTTGGCAATAACCCGCAAGGGATAGCTGTAGATGGGGGCGGCAATGCATGGGTGTCTAATTATGCTGATGGCACAATAACGCAATTGAACCCCTCAGGGACGCTACTTGGCATCTTTGCTGCTGGCACCAATCCGCAGAGCATAGTGATAGATGGAGGGGGCAACATATGGGTTGCGAATTACGGTACCGATTCCGTTATGGAGTTGACCCCAACCGGAATACTTGTCGGAACGTTGATCGCAGGCAATAGTCCAACCTGTCTGGCCATTGATACTTCCGGCAATATATGGATCGCAAATAATCTGTCCGACACGGTGACAGTTCTGGCAGGCGCTGCAACGGGAAATTTTCATACATATGTTGGGCCTGTTTGGCCATGATAGCGTATTTCAATGACCCCTACGCCGTACTTTCAAGACGGTAAACGGGGGGCCGAGTCCCAATGGGGACGCGAACATTTTTAAGGGGCTGCAGCAATGCAGCCCCTTTTTTTTCATCATTCTGACAGAATTGTGACAAATCCTTTTCCTTCTATGACATTGATAGCGTTGTATGTATCAGGCAATAGATGAGCATAATTTTTTTGGATCGCCAAAGTGGTATAAGGACTTACCTCCGTGTACATCAACCGATCTTCTGTCAAGAACCAAACGAATAGACTAGGCCTGTCAAATTTATGTCCAAAAGCAATTTTATCAAAAGGGTTCGGTGAACTGATTTACTACAGAGGTTCGAGAAAATCGCAAGCATAATCGTCATCATCCGGTATGTCTATGAATTTTCCCATAACGGCCACCTGGTTAGTTCTAATCCGAAAATCCTTCAACGGTAAGCGCTTGCCGTTTATGGGCGTAAGCCACAAAAGATCTTGGAATTTGCCTGTCATGAGTTCAGTCTCTGAAATGAAGTGAACCATCTTTGCACGTGCCGTCGTGATAGAGCACTTGCGTTCAGATTGAACTATGTAATCATAAAAATTGCCTATTTGTTTCTCGTCTCTGACAATTGCCAGGAAATGGTTCTGGTGCCCCGAACTTTGTATTTTTCCCAATAAAGACTGCCCTTCCATATCCCCGCGAACGATTTCAATATCAACACAATGTCGGCCATGGTAAAAAAAGGCGAATTCACAGTCAGGGTATGATCTTCTCCTGTCACTTTGAGACCAGCTTTTTCCTGCCAATTTTCTCAGATAATGCTCCGGTCTGACGTAGATGATATCAGCAGGATCGAAAGCAGCCAGGATCTTTCTCATCACAGACGCATACATGAGGTCATGTGTTTCATGGTCACGCTTAGGAAAGTGCTTCCATGCAGTCTCGAGAGTGAAGTAACGGAAATGCCCGATTACTTCCGCCGCGCCCTTGCTCGTGGCGATGACGATACGCTCATCTGACTTCGGCATGTTGCGGAGGTCGATATAGGCAATTTCTATCAAGTCGTTGATAATCTTGAGTGCCTTTCTTCTGGATGACTCCGGTTTTATTTTTACGTCATTTAGAACCTTTTCGTAAAGTTCGCGATCTGTAGCCAGACCTGGAATCAGGTAGTCAAGAACTTTACTTTGTGTCTCTGTGAGCTTCTGCACCTTCTTATTGCCAACGACCACTTCTCAAGCCCTCCTTTTCCAGCGACCTTAAGTCTGCATCAAATACTTTTTCGCGTTTTTGTCGGGCTGAACTTCACCCCTAAAACCGATCTATATATAGGATAATCATCCTGGCATATTTTAACAACGGGAGACGACAGGTATTAGCAGGGGGATTTGCAGCTGAACAGATCGTCTGGGAAACTGCAAAAGACACATCTTATGATAAGCAAAGTGGAAACCGCTTGGCAGGTCATCGGGAAGTTGTAGGCCAGATGTGTAAGTATTATCGATGGCGGAGGGGGTCCCGGTGACGCAGGTAGCTCAAACTTAGAGGACTCGGCAAGATCAAG
>PLXX01000103.1 GCA_003153275.1 Nitrospiraceae bacterium
TCGTCCAGCATCTTGCCGACGCCCATAACCACCGCGGTCAGCGGATTTTCAGCTACGATGACCGGCAGACCGGTTTCATGCTTGATGAGGGCATCGAGACCGCGAAGCAGCGCTCCGCCTCCGGCGAGGACGATCCCGCGGTCGACGATGTCGGCCGACAATTCAGGGGGGGTGTTCTCGAGAGCGACTTTTATGGTGTCGAGGATAATGGTGACCGGTTCGGACAGGGCATCGCGGATCTCTTCTTCGTTTACCGTAATTGTTTTGGGTATGCCGGAGATAAGGTCTCTTCCCTTGATATCCATAATGCGCTTGTTGGTGCCTCCTGATGCATATGCCGAGCCGATATCAATCTTGATCATCTCGGTTGTCATTTCGCCGATCATGAGGTTATACCGTCTCTTGATATAGGCCATGATCGCCTCATCCATCTTGTCTCCGCCTGTCCTGACTGCCTTGCTATAGACAACACCGTCGAGCGATATGACTGCAACGTCAGTTGTTCCGCCTCCGATGTCGACAATCATATTCCCCGAGGGTTCTCCAACCGGAAGTCCTACGCCGATTGCTGCAGCCATCGGCTCCTCAATAAGATAGACCTCCCGGGCGCCAGATGCCTCGGCTGCATCCTTCACCGCCCGCTGTTCAACCTGGGTGATCCCGGAAGGGACGCCTATGATGACCCGCGGAGAGATGAAACTCCTCCGGTTATGCACCTTCTTGATAAAATACTTCAGCATCTCGCCGGTTGCGTCAAAGTCGGCAATAACGCCATCCTTCATCGGCCGTATCGCCAGGATGTTTGCCGGGGTCTTGCCGAGCATCCTCTTCGCCTCCGCGCCAACGGCGATGGTCTTTTTGTTGTCTCTTCTGATAACAACCACTGAGGGTTCATCGCAGACAATACCTTTCCCCTTAACATAGACAAGAGTATTTGCGGTGCCAAGATCTATTGCAAGGTCATTCGAAAAAAGTCCCAGTAAATTATTAAACATTAATGTATACCTCCCAAATATCCGACTCTAAGGTTTTTGTCAGGCTTCTTTCACTAAGGTTTTTGCTATCTCGTCACCAAGCCTTTTGCCGTTTTTGCTCCCCAGAATCAGGATGAATTCCAGAGCAGAGGCAGCAACGACAAAAACCCAGCCGATCCAGGGAATAATCCAGAGACTGAACCCCAGGGCAAGTGTGCTGTTGCGCAGTATCGAGTCCTTTATAGTGCAGGGGGTGTTTGTTTCAGAAGACACAACGTATAGTCCTGTCAGCTTTTTCCCGACACTTCTGCCGTTGAAGAACCCATCTCCCAGAAGAAGATAGGCGAGTCCGCCGAAATAGCCTGCCTTCGGTACTAACTCCAAAGCCGCAGCGATAAGAATAAAATCAATGACCCTGGCTGCAGTTCTGAGAAGAAGCCCTGCACTTCTTGGTTCCTCAGGCATCTAAAATACTAACAGATGATTTTCATATTTATCAATAAAGCAATCAGGTAGAAAAAGGACGCCCATCCCGTAAAGTTGTTTCCGTAGAATAAATAGCTTACAATAAAAAATTATGAGCGCTATCGGCACTGCACTGCTTGAACTGACGAAAGAAACCAAGATTGCGTATTTCTCGATGGAGATCGGGGTGCATAACGACATACCGACATACAGCGGAGGACTCGGCGTGCTTGCCGGGGATACCATCCGCTCAGCTGCAGACCTGAGGCTTCCACTTGTGGCCGTGACACTACTGACAAAAAAAGGGTATTTCACCCAGGATATCGACGGTGCGGGCTGGCAGACAGAGCATGCGACAGTCTGGGACCCGGCTGCGTATATGCAGGTCCTGCCCTATCAGGTTATTGTTCAGATCGAGGGGAGGGATGTTGTTGTCCAGGCCTGGCTCTACACGGTCCAGAGTCTTACCGGGGGGTCTGTCCCTGTTTTTTTCCTTGATACCGATCTCCCGGCCAACAGCGCTGCAGACCGGGATATTACGAGCAGTCTCTACGGTGGTGATCAGGTCTATCGCTTGAAGCAGGAGATCGTCCTCGGGATCGGGGGCGTAAGGATGCTCCACGCGATGGGGTTCGAGGTCAGGAAATATCATATGAATGAGGGGCACGCGAGTCTTCTGACCCTTGAACTTCTTAACCGGTTTAAAAAACCGATTGAAGATGTCTGGGACGAAAAACTTGTCTGGGACAGGAAGAGTGTGAAAGATCTCTGCGTCTTCACGACGCATACTCCGGTTGAGGCCGGCCATGACAAGTTCCCGTACGACATGGTGGCAAAGGTCATGGGGGAGGTAATCCCGATCTCAACTCTTCAGGATCTGGCAGGCAAAGATTATCTGAATTTGACGATGCTTGCGCTGAACCTCACCCGCTATGTTAATGGGGTCGCCAAAAAACACGGTCAGGTTTCGCAGAGCATGTTCCCCGGGTATGAAATACACGCGATTACCAACGGCGTCCATTCTTTTACCTGGACCAGCGAATATTTCAAGGCACTCTATGACGAGTACCTTCCGGGCTGGGCAAACGAGCCGGAACTTTTTGTGCGGGTAGGCCGCATCCCTGATGAAAAACTTTGGGACGCGCACATGGGGGCGAAGAACCATCTCATCTCATATATCAGAGAAAAGACCGGTGCTGAATTTTCGCCCGATATCTTTACCATAGGATTTGCCCGTCGTGCGACCGCGTATAAAAGGGCAGACCTGCTCTTCCGGGACCTTGAAAGGTTTGAGCGCATCGGTTCAGGGAAGATCCAGCTTGTCTATGCTGGCAAGGCCCATCCAAAAGATGAGGCAGGCAAGAAACTTATCCAGAATATTTATAACTACCAGGAGCGGCTTAAAGGCAAAATCAATATTGTCTATCTCAAGAACTATAATATGGACATATCGCTGAAGATCGTCTCAGGCGTTGATGTCTGGCTGAATACCCCACTTCGGCCTCTAGAGGCCTCAGGCACCAGCGGCATGAAAGCGACCCATAACGGCGTCATGAATTTCAGCGTGCTGGACGGCTGGTGGATAGAGGGGCACATCGAAGGATATACAGGATGGGCCATCGGCCCGCCGCCGCATGAACTGACCCCCGGGGCTGATGCCGACGCTCGGGACTCAGAAGATCTTTACTGCAAGCTTGAGGATACTATCCTGCCGCTATACTACAATTCCCGTCATACCTGGATACGCATGATGCAGAACGCGATCGGAAAGAACGCCTACTACTTCAACACCCACCGCATGATGCGACGCTACGTTACCGAGGCGTACATCCGCTAGCGCAGCGCTTACAGGTTTTCGTCAACCCGTTGTAATAGCCCGTAACAAAAAGGTAAAATTAATAATGTCAAAAATAAAGATCATTGCACTATCCCCGCTCATGGTCCTGCTCCTGGCCTTGCTGATACCCCTGTCTGTCTCTGCAATCAATGTGCAGGAGCATGTCCTCGACAATGGCCTGAAGGTGCTGATCCTTGAGGACCATAAGGCCCCGACTGCAACGTTCCAGATCTGGTACCGGGTCGGCTCACGAGATGAACAGATCGGCAAAACAGGGCTGAGCCACCTTCTTGAGCATATGATGTTCAAGGGCACAAAGGAGCACGGCCCGAAAACCTTTTCGCAGGCCATACAGAGGGCGGGGGGAACCGATAATGCGTTTACGACGGGTGAATATACCGGATATTTTGAGTTGCTCGCCTCTGACAGGCTCGCTCTGCCGATTGAGCTTGAGGCGGACAGGATGCAGAACCTTGTCCTGACTGATGAGTCTGTTCTGTCGGAACGGGATGTCGTCATGGAGGAGAGACGAATGCGGTATGAAGACGATCCGCAGAACCTGCTTCATGAGGAGGTCGTCGCTGCCGCTTTCAAAAGCCATCCATACCGGTGGCCGGTCATCGGCTGGATGTCTGATCTCAAGACACTAAATCCGGCTGATCTGCGGCAGCATTATGCAACCTATTATGCACCGAACAATGCGGTCATCCTGGTCGTCGGCGATGTAAAGCCTGATGAGATTCTTGCAAAGGTCAGGGATGCCTTCGGCAAGATCCCTGCGGGCCCCTCGACAAAAGCGGTGAGTGTCTCGGAGGCAGAGCAATATGGCGAGAAAAGGGTTGTTCTCAGGAAAGAGGCTGAGCTTCCTGTGGTGATGTCGGCATATAAGGTCCCGGCAATCCACCAGGAAGATGGACCGGCGCTTGATGTGCTGAGCAACATACTTTCCGGCGGAAAGAGTACCAGGATTTACCATGCGCTTGTCTACGAAAAACAGCTCGCTCTCTCGGCCTGGGCCGGATATGACGGGATGCACCGAGACGCGTATCTGTTTTATACCGGGGCAACGGCTGCGCGCGGCAAGAGCATTGAAGACGTTGAAAAGGCGCTGGTGACCGAAATAGAAAAGATAAGCAAGGAGCCGCCGACCGACCATGAAATACAGAAGGCCAAAAATCAGATAGAGGCAACGTTCATCTTGGAACAGGACTCATTTTATATGCAGGCGCGTCTCATCGGTTCGTTCGAAATGATAGGTGGGTGGAAACTGGTCGATACCTATCTTGAAGCAATCCGAAAGGTCACGGCCGACGACGTAAGACGTGTGGCAGGTAAATATCTTGTTCCGGAGAAACGGACAACCGGGGTGCTTATACCATTGGAGACAAAGAAATAATCATGACAGACCGGAATAACCGATTCCCTGCATCTGCATATGGACTGACAGTCACAGGCCTTTTCCTGTGCGCATTGCTCACATTGCTCATATTCGGCTCATCTGCGGGTGCTGCGATAGCAGATCGCGAAGTTCTTCCCAATGGGCTGACGCTTCTTCATACAGAAAAAAAGGCGCTGCCGATTATCAGGGTTGTCATAGCAGTAAAGGCTGGCAGTGTTGCGGAGACATCCGCGAAGGCTGGTCTTGCCCATCTGACGGCCGATCTGCTGAACGAAGGCACGACAAAACGGTCTTCAAAAGAGATCAGCGAGGCCATTGAGTTCGTGGGCGGTTCGCTCCAGACTTCCGGGGGGGCGGACTATATGACGGTCTCCCTTTCGGTTTTGAAAAAAGATATGAATCTCGGGTTTGATCTCCTTTCGGATATACTGCTTAAGCCTGCCTTTAGTGACCAGGAGATCAAGCGGAGAAAGACGATCATCAAAGGAGTTATCCAGCAGCAGAGGGAAGAACCGGGCATTGTTGCCTCGAAGGCATTCCTGGCGGAGCTTTTCGGCGACCATCCCTATGGATGGCCGGTTGAGGGGACCGAAGACACCCTTGATGCCATAACCAGGCAGGACATTGTCGATTTTCACAAAGCCTATTATGCTCCAAACAACGCGATTATGGCTGTTGTTGGAGACATCAGCAGGGACGAGCTCATGGGAATGATTAACCGCTTTTTCGGAGGATGGGACAGAAGGGACACACCGGGGAAGAAGCTGCCGGAGCTTAGGCGGATCACCAGGCCGAACGTGATAAAAATCCAGAAAGATATTACCCAGGCCAACATTATTCTGGGGCATTCCGGCATAGCGAGAGATAACCCTGATTATTATGCAGTTACGGTCATGAACTATATCCTTGGCGGAGGTGGATTTGCCTCACGCCTTGTGGACAACATCAGAGACAACAAAGGACTTTCTTACGACGTCCACAGCTTTTTCTCGCCGCAGAAGTATGCCGGCACCTTTCAGGCGGGACTTCAGACCAAAAATGAAACGGCTCAGGTTGCGATTGACGAGGTCCTCCGGGAAATGGAACGCATCAGGACCGAGCTGGTTTCCAGTCGGGAATTGGATGATGCAAAGGCATATCTCACCGGCAGTTTCCCCCTGAGAGTAGATTCGAACAGCAAGATTGCCGGGTTCCTGATTTCCATCGAATTCTACGGGCTTGGACTGGATTATATCGATACCTATACGCAGCACATACAAAAGGTCTCCCGGGAAGATGTTCAGCGGGTGGCAAAGAAGTACCTCAACATAGAGGATTATCTGCTCGTGATCGTGGGGAACATCAACAAGACAAAGCTACGCTGATGCATAAAGTTCCCCGCTTCTGTATCACTCTGTATCAAAACCGTATTCATGCCGTATCGAGGTCGTGTGAAGCCGCTCGAAGCCGCATCAGGGACCGTGAACTACATTGCCCGGCGCCGGTCCATAATGCAGAGACTCTTGGGAAAAGCTTTTGCATATTGCTTGAGCTCGGTCACCTTCACGGCGACCTCTTTCGGCTCACGTATGAGCGTTCGGTCAGTATTGACGACAGCTATGGATATGGTCATGATCCCGAATATGGCCGGTTTGTCGTTCCGGTCAATTGAGACAATAAAGCCCTTCTTCAGGTCCTCGGCATCGTAGAATTCAACAATACCGCGGTCAAACAGTTCGATGATCCTGTTGCATATTGCAGCGACCCGGTCAGGTGTGCAGATAATCACAAAGTCATCTCCCCCGATATGGCCGAGGAAATCCTCCGGTGTCCCGAGTTCTTTTTTTATCATAAGCAGAACATCCCCGAGCCACTTGATGACATCGCTCCCCCGCGCATATCCGTACCGGTCGTTGAAGCCCTTGAAGTTGTCAAGGTCGGCCAGGCAGAATGAAAACTTCTGGGTTTCATTCAGTCTGGTCAGGAGTTCTTTTTCGATGGCAAGGTTCCCCGGCAGTTTTGTCAGCGGGTTGGCATCGAGATTCATCGCCTCCAGCTCTTTCAATCTTGCAGACATTTCCTTGAAGGATATCGCAAGGTCTGCAAGCTCATCAGCTCCGGTGATTTCCGGCAGGTTATCAAAGTCTCCACTCCGGATTGAGTGGGTGGCAGCTTTCAAATGATCAATAGCAGTGGTCAGATGGTTCGTAATCAGATACGCAAAGAGTATTCCGAGGACAAAGGCAACAATGCTGAGGGTTATCGTGATCATCAGCGCCCGCTCCCCGAGCGTGTTGGACCGACCGATGTGCTGGTTCTGCCTAGCCTTTATCTTCAGGTCAACATCCTTGATCATGAGCAGAATCTTGTCAATGTTTATCTTGATGGACCCGTTTGATATTGCAAGGGCGTCAGATACCTGATGTGCCTGGATACGGGACAACTCCTCTGTGAAAAGCTGGGTGTAGGCATCATGATAGGTAGTGCCCTGCTCAAGGATAGGCCGCAAGGCAGGATCGAGGTTGCCGATATCTGCAACCAGGGCTTTAAACTCCCTGTTTCTGCTCCAGAACTGATCTACTGCCTCCGGCTGCTGGAGAGTCAGATAACGTTTTTCATAAAGGTCCTGGGCAAGGACACTGTCGTGCAGCTTCGTCAGTTTTTCGCTGATAGACAGATCCTGATAGATCAGGTCATTGGTGATTGTGGTGAGTTCTGTCAAACTCGAAATCGCATAGATACCGACGATCAGGTTGAAAATGATCATGACGATATAACTCAGGAATATCTTGCTTCTTAATGTTAAGTTCATAGGTGTTTAGGATTGTTTATCTGTTTTATTGATTATCTTATGGCAACAAATGCCAAAAGGCAAGGGCAAAGCTGTTTTAGGGAATAACGTCATGGGCTGGCCGGTGAGATACTCGGCAAGGAATCGGAGAAATATGTTAAAATACGAAGATTTTACTAAGTAGGGAAGGGTTAATACTGTCATGTCCAAAGTGCCGATAAATATAGAAGAAGAGATGAAGGTCAGCTATCTTGATTACGCGATGAGCGTCATCATAGGCAGGGCACTCCCCGAAGTACGGGACGGCCTCAAGCCCGTCCAGCGGAGGATCCTTTATGCGATGTTCCGCGAGGGTCTTCTGCCGAACAAAAAATACTCGAAAAGCGCCGGTGTCGTCGGCGAGGTGCTGAAAAAATACCATCCGCACGGGGATACTGCGGTCTATGATGCGATGGTCAGACTTGCACAGGACTTTAACATGCGTTATATGCTGGTTGATGGCCAGGGGAACTTCGGTTCAATCGACGGCGACCGCGCTGCTGCATACCGGTATACCGAAGCCCGACTTGCGAAGATAGCAGAGGAACTCTTGGCAGACATCGACAAGGAGACAGTTGATTTTTCGCCGAACTTTGACGAGACGACTGAAGAGCCGAAGGTCCTTCCCTCAAGAATTCCGAATCTGATAATCAATGGTGCCGCGGGCATCGCGGTCGGCATGGCCACCAATATCCCCCCACATAACCTGGGTGAGGTGCTGGACGGTCTCGTCATGTTGCTCGATAATCCGGCTGTTACGGTTGAGGGACTTTCTGAGGCTATCAAGGGCCCAGATTTTCCGACCGGCGGAATTATCCACGGGACAGGAGGCATCCGCGACGCCTACGCAACCGGCAGAGGTCTGATCAAGGTCAGGGCGCGGGCCGTGATCGAGCGGGAGCACCGTGGCGGTGAGAGTATCATCATTACCGAACTCCCGTATCAGGTCAATAAGTCCAGGCTTATCGAAAAGATGGCCGAGCTAGTGCGCGAGAAAAAACTGGAAGGTATTTCTGACATCAGGGACGAGTCCGACCGGGACGGTATCAGGGTTGTTATCGAAATGAAACGCAGTGAGATGGCCGAGGTACTCCTGAATAACCTTTACAAACATACCCAGATGGAGACGACATTCGGCATTATCATGCTTGCGCTTGTCGGCGGACAGCCGCATGTGCTCGGACTGAAGGCGATACTTTCTTATTTCCTCCAGCACAGGCGTGATGTCATCCTCCGTAGAACACGGTTCGAACTCAGAAAGGCTGAGGAGCGTGCTCATATCCTGGAAGGTCTCAAGATCGCCCTTGACAACCTCGATGCTATCATTGCGCTGATACGCGCTGCAAAGAGTCCGGAAGAAGCGAAGAACGGGCTGATCACCAATTATCCGCTATCTGAAGTGCAGGCCCAGGCTATCCTGGACATGAAACTCCAGAGGCTGACCGGACTCGAGCGTGCCAAGATTATTGCTGAATATACCGAGGTCCTCAAAGAGATTGAACGGCTGAAGTCGATTCTCCGCAGTGACACCCTTGTTTCGAAGATCATCAAAGATGAGCTGACCGAGATCAGGACGAAATACGCTGACGCAAGACGGACCGAGATAAACGAAGAAACAAAGGAAATCACAATCGAGGACCTTATTACCGAGGAGGAGATGGTGATCACCATCTCTCACACGGGGTATATCAAGCGGAATCCGCTCAGCGCATACCGCAGCCAGCGGCGCGGTGGCAAGGGCCTTATCGGCATGGAGACAAAAGAGGAAGACTTTGTCGAACAGCTCTTCATCGGGTCGACGCATGACTATATGCTCTTTTTCTCGAACCTCGGCAGGCTTTACTGGTTGAAAATCTACCAGATCCCCGAGGCCGGACGTGCTGCCAAAGGCAAGGCCCTGATCAACCTGCTCCAGCTTTCAGAGGGCGAACATATTGCGACGGCCCTGCCGGTGAAGGATTTCAAAGAGGGATATCTGGTCATGTTTACGAAGAACGGCACTGTCAAGAAGACCGCCCTGACCGCCTACAGCAACCCGCGCGGCAAAGGGATTATCGCCATCACCATCGAAGAGGGCGACGAGCTTATTGCGGTGAGAAAAACGACCGGCAAGAACGATCTTATTATGGGAAGCCGCAACGGGATATCGATCAAGTTTAAGGAAGAAGACGTCAGAGATATGGGTAGGTCGGCCAAGGGCGTGCGAGGGATGAAACTTTCGAAGGGTGATGAGGTCGTCTCAGGCGAAGTTGCTGAAGAGAAGACGTCCATCCTGACGGTTGCTGAAAATGGCTTCGGCAAGAGGACAAAAATCGAAGACTACCGGCTCCAGACACGCGGCGGCAAGGGGATTCTTTCTATCAAACTCACGCAGAGGGGCGGCAAGGTTGTCGGTATGCTCCTGGTGAGGGATGAGGACGAAGTCGTGATGATCACCAGCAACGGAAAGCTCATAAGAACGACAGCTCAGAACATATCGACGCACGGGAGAAATACCCAGGGGGTCAAGCTGATGGACACGACTGCTGAAGACAAGATAATGAGTATTGCCAAGGTTGTTGAGAAAGACTGAAAACCGCAGGATACATGACATATACGGCGTAAGAACAGCATGTGCGCTCATTCTCGGCCCGATACTACCAAGAGACCCCTGAGGCACCGGCGCAACACTGCGCTGAATCCGCTTACATGCTGCTCTGTCGTTATTCTTTTGATCGCTGATTGATAATGAAGAACACTGCCCCCTCCCCGGATTTGGTGAATGATCTGCTCATTCGGGGGATAGAAGAAATCGGACTCCAGTACATACCACTTCAAATAGCCTCCTTTATCACCTACCTTGAAGAGCTTAAAAAATGGAACAAGGCCTATAATCTGACAGGACTACGGACTGACCGGGATATCGTTATCAAAAACTTCCTGGATTCGCTGCTTTTCTGTCAGGTCATTCCCAATGAGATCCGATCAGTTGCTGATATCGGCAGCGGCGCGGGTTTTCCTGGGATTCCTATTAAAATTATGAAGCCCGAGCTGCAGGTTGTCCTTATTGAGCCCACGCAAAAAAAAGCACTGTTTCTCAAACATATCTGCCACAGGCTTGCGCTCCAGAACACACAGGTTGTCGATAAGCGAATAGAAGACGTATCAGGGATAACAGTTGATGCTCTTGTCACGCGGGCATTGTTCACTGCAGGTGATTTCATGAAGAAAGCCGGGCATATCCTGAACAACCACGGCATACTCGTTCTCAGCAAGGGGCCAAAGCTGCAGGAAGAGTTGAAAGGAATACAGCAGGCAGCAGTTTCAGTTCACGATCGTATCCTGCCATTCGTCAAGACAACCAGACATCTTGTCGTCGTCAAAACCTGAAAAGACGCGTTCAGTTCAGTATTCGGCTCTCATAAATATGGTAGGCATAGGAGAAGGCCATGATTGCAAAAAAAGTGGCAAGCAACCCAAATATAAGATATTTGATGCCCTGCGCCCTCCTTTTCGCTTTGAATTCAAAATATGACTTTGGGAACAGAGTCGCAGATCCGAAGATCAGCATCAGCCCTGCAAGAACCTGAGTGATCATTCTTACCATACCAGGTCAGAACCCCTCAAGCGGACAACCCGGGCAAAGCGGTCTTGTTCTGCAATGTCCCTTTGCAAGCCTGACAATAAGTGCATGGTATTCATTGTAAAGCTGAACATCCGCCTCCAGGTTGTCATGAAATAGTTTCTGAAATGTATCATAGGGTGCCTCATGATCCAGCATATTATGCCGTGACAGCACTCTTTTTGTATAGGCGTCAATCACAAAAGTCTGCTTATCGAGAGCATAGAGCAGGATCGAATCTGCTGTTTCCGGACCGATGCCGTTTACTGAAAGGAGTTTTTCCCTGATAACAGGAAGAGGTTCTTTGGCCATCTGCTTCATACTCCCTTTATACTCCCCCACGAGAAAAGCGATAAAGTTCTTCAGCCGCTTTGCCTTGATATTGAAATATCCGACAGGCATTATGAGCAGGGCGAGTTCAGCGGCCGGCAGGGTATGAAGTGCAGTCGCGCTGAGCGCATGAGCAGTCTTTAAATTCCTGATCGCCCTCTCGACATTGCCCCAATTGGTATTCTGAGTGAGAATGGCTCCGACAACCACCTCGAATGGTGTGTCCCCCGGCCACCAGTGCTGCGGGCCATAATGGACATAGAGTCTTTCATAGATGCTGAGGATCTTTTGTTTCATTCGCCAGCGAACACATGCCCCCTCATCTTTTTCTTTTCGGAGGTCATTTTTTTATCTGCAAGCATCTTTTCCTTTGATCTCTTCGACCGTTTTCTCTTCTGCCGCCTGATTTTTTCTATCCTCTGGACCTCGGCACTCTTCTTTCCCCTGACTATCTGGTCTATCTTATCGACGAGAAGAACTCGTGCCCGATAACGGTTCAGCGCCTGAGACCGTTCCTCCTGACATTTCACCTCGATACCTGTCGGCAGGTGTTTTAGATAGACACAGGTGGAAGTCTTGTTCACATGCTGCCCGCCCTTCCCTGATGAGCGGACAAACGACTCCTGAATGTCCTCTTCGCGGATATCAAGTTTGTTCATCTTATCGATCAGGTCCTGCGCCTTGGCAGAGCCCACCGGGAATATGCCCATGATGGAAATAATATAGCAGGGATAGTCTTCAGCGCGCCATCTGCTTTGCCCCGACTACAGGAAAACTGTTAAAATAAAACTATTGCGAAACTCGTTGTATTAGGAGGCTTTTATGGGTTTTTTCAGAAGATACGTGAGTGGATCAACCCTACAGATAACCATGCTGCTGCAAATAGACCGGGAAGAAATGACGATTGCTGGTGCGGCAGCGGGAATAAATATAAGAAGTGCTATCTTGATGCAGATGACAGGAAGTTCTCAAAGACCCATGCGATAAACTGCAAAACGACCTGAAAGGCTTCCTGAGCTGAGTTCAGCCCACTATTCTCAGTGTCGCCATCCCGTTGTGGCACACGCGTTGCAGCTGACTATTTTGTCCCGGATGATACGAGCCGGAAGCAGACCCGGGACGCGCCGTCTATAGTCTGTCTCCGGCCCGGAGCGTGAGCATTGATGGCGGGATCGTAATTTTCTCCGCTGAAGCTGAATCCTCTTTCCCTCTGCGGTCACAAACACCGCGATAAGCCTCCTCATTTATTTAGAAAATCTTTAGTCATAAAGACATTTTATTAACACCTGTTTAAGACAATTTCCTGATACACTGAACTTATGGATATCAACTTTGTACTTCTTCCATCTACCCGGCGTGAGAATACGGGTAGATACAATTATTCCCCGAAGGAGGTAAAACCATGGACGGATTATATCTTGCTATAGTGATCATCTTTTTTGCTCTCACCGGCTTGCTGGTGAAACTTTTCGAGAAAGTGTAGGAGGTGCTATTATGGAAATCTTTTATTGGATAGGCGGTATCGTGGCCTTCGGGCTTCTTGTTTATCTGACTATAGCGCTTATGAAACCGGAGATATTCTCATGACCACAAATGGAATGATACAGATCGCACTATACTTTATAGTTCTTTTGGCCCTTGTGAAACCTCTCGGCAGCTACATGGCGAAGGTGTATCAGGGCGAGACGTTCTGGCCCAGTCGCATCCTTGGTCCTGTCGAGCGGCTGCTTTATCGCATATTCGGCATAAGGCCGGAGGACGAGATGTCCTGGAAAACCTATGCAGGAGCAGCCATCGTTTTCAAGATCGCCTGTTTCTTCCTTTTGTATCTTATTCTGCGCGTGCAGGGGGTACTGCCGCTGAACCCGCAGGGCTTTGCAGGGGTCTCGCCGGACCTGGCCTTCAATACGGCGGTCAGTTTCATTACGAATACCAACTGGCAGGCTTATGGCGGCGAATCCACCATGAGCTATCTGACACAGATGACAGGGCTAACCGTACAGAATTTTGTCTCGGCTGCCCAGGGAATGGCGATACTTGTGGCCCTGATCCGGGGCTTTACGAGACGGAACAGCAAGACGATAGGCAATTACTGGGTCGACATGACGCGCTCCATACTCTATATCCTGCTGCCGCTCAGCCTTATCATTGCGGTTGTACTCGTGTCTCAGGGAGTGGTGCAGAACTTCAGCCCTTATAAAAATGTGCCGTTTCTTCAGACCATCACCTATGACAATCCCAAACTCGATGCCAAAGGCAATCCTGTCACAGGCGCTGCCGGAAAGCCGATCACAGAACCTGCAAAGGCTTCAGAGCATACTCTGCCGCTCGGTCCTGCGGCCTCTCAGATAGCGATTAAACAGCTCGGCACCAACGGCGGGGGCTTTTTCAATGTCAACTCAGCCCATCCATTCGAGAACCCAACGCCATTTTCCAATCTACTAGAAATGCTGGCACTGCTCTCGATCCCAGCATCTCTCTGTTATACCTTCGGCAAGATGGTCGGCGACAAGCGACAGGGCTGGGCATTGCTGGTTGCCATGTTGATAGTATTAATCCCTCTTCTGTTTTTCTGTTACTCCAGAGAACAGGCAGGGAATCCTCTTCTTACGACAGCTGGCGTGAATCAGACCGCAAGCGATCTCCAACCGGGTGGTAATATGGAAGGCAAGGAGATGCGCTTTGGCGTTGCCAATTCAGCACTCTTTGCTTCAGTGACTACGACGACTTCGTGCGGAGCTGTTAATGCCATGCATGATTCGTTCAGCCCTCTTGGCGGCCTGGTTCCGATGGTCCTGATGCAACTCGGAGAGGTTATTTTCGGAGGGGTCGGGTCAGGCCTCTATGGAATGCTCGCCTTTGCGATGGTGGCGGTTTTTGTTTCGGGTCTCATGGTGGGACGAACGCCGGAATACCTCGGCAAGAAGATTGAGGCCTTTGAAATGAAGATGGTTGCGTTGGTGATATTGGTTCCGGCTTCATGTGTGCTGCTTGGGTCCGCAATCTCATCCGTGACAGCTACAGGAGTGGCAGGCATTTCGAACCCCGGGCCGCATGGTTTTTCGCAGATTCTCTATGCTTTTTCCTCAGCTTCGAATAACAATGGGAGCGCCTTTGCCGGCCTCTCCGCGAACACGCCGTTTTATAACACACTGCTCGGCATAGCCATGCTTTTCGGCAGGTTCTGGACAATGGTGCCGATAATAGCGGTTGCCGGTTCGCTGGCCTCAAAGAAATATGTGACCCCGAGCGCAGGAACGCTGCCGACGCATACGCCGCTTTTTGTCGTGTTTTTGGCAAGCATAATTATTATCGTTGGTGCACTGACGTTTCTTCCCGGCTTGGCGCTGGGACCGATAGCCGAGCACCTAATGCTATATAAGTAACAAGGAGGACTATAATAAAATGGCTCAGAAAAAGAAACAGCACGCCCTTTTTGAATCGCGGATCATACAGCGCGCGTTGATAGATTCACTGATAAAACTTAATCCGGCGAACCAGGTCCGCAACCCGGTTATGTTTGTGGTCGAGGTGGGAAGCATCCTGACTACGCTTCTCTTTGTGCATGCCCTTTTCGTGCCGGGGCCGGAGTCACCGTGGTTCATCCTCGGAATCTCGGTCTGGCTTTGGGCTACGGTACTCTTCGCAAATTTTGCTGAATCCGTGGCAGAAGGCCGGGGCAAGGCCCAGGCCGATGCGCTGCGGGGCTCGCGGAAAGACATCAGCGCCAAAAAGCTATCCAAGCCCGATCCCAAGGCAGAGGTGACCTCTGTCCCGTCCTCTATGCTGAAAAAGGGAGACATTGTTCTGGCAGAGGCCGGCGATATCATCCCCGGAGACGGTGAGGTTGTGGTGGGCGTGGCTTCAGTGAACGAAAGCGCCATAACTGGAGAGAGCGCTCCTGTTATTCGGGAAAGCGGCGGAGACAGGTCCGCTGTCACCGGCGGCACCCAGGTGCTGTCTGACTGGCTTGTTATCGGGATCACTGCCAATCCCGGAGAGACCTTCCTTGACAGGATGATCTCAATGGTTGAAGGGGCCAAACGCCAGAAGACCCCAAATGAGATTGCCCTTGATATACTCCTTGCCGGTCTGACCATAATCTTCCTTCTTGCGACGGTAACGCTTCTGCCTTTCTCCCTGCTTAGCGTAAAGTCAGCAGGACAGGGGAGCCCAGTTTCGATTACCGTACTCGTATCGCTGCTCGTCTGCCTCATACCTACGACGATTGGAGGACTCCTTTCTGCCATAGGTATTGCCGGTATGGACCGCATGATCCAGGCCAATGTTATTGCAATGTCCGGGCGGGCTGTTGAGGCTGCAGGTGACGTGGATGTGCTTCTCCTTGACAAGACCGGCACCATCACGTTAGGGAACAGACAGGCTACCGAGTTCATACCTGCACAGGGCATAGAAGGTAAGGCACTAGCAGATGCTGCACAACTATCTTCGTTCGCGGACGAAACTCCCGAGGGACGGAGTATCGTAGTTCTGGCAAAAGAGAAATACGGTTTCCGCGAGAGAGATATCAGGGCGCTTGATGCAACCCTTGTCCCTTTTTCAGCGCATACCCGGATGAGCGGCGTCAATCTCGGCGACAGGGAGATCCGAAAAGGTGCGGCTGACGCGGTTGAAGAGTATGTGAAAAAACTGGGAGGCACCTTTCCATCCGATGTCAAGACTGCTGTGGAGGAAATAGCACGCCAGGGCGGCACTCCCCTGGTGGTTGCCGAAGGCAAGAAAATTCTTGGTACTATCCGTCTCAATGACATTGTCAAAGGGGGAATCAAAGAAAGGTTTGCAGAACTCCGGCGCATGGGTATCAAGACAATCATGATTACGGGCGACAACCCGCTTACAGCAGCTGCAATTGCTGCAGAGGCAGGGGTGGACGATTTCCTTGCGCAAGCCACACCCGAGGCAAAGCTGAAGCTCATCCGTGAGCACCAGGCGGGTGGCAGGCTTGTAGCCATGACAGGTGACGGCACTAACGACGCCCCGGCCCTGGCGCAGGCTGATGTGGCAGTTGCCATGAACACCGGCACACAGGCTGCAAAGGAGGCCGGTAATATGGTGGACCTGGACTCCAATCCCACGAAATTGATCGAGGTCGTCGAGATCGGCAAGCAATTATTGATGACACGCGGTACGCTCACCACATTCAGCATCGCCAATGATGTTGCCAAATACTTTGCGATCCTGCCTGCGGCTTTTCTTACAATATATCCGCAACTTGGAGCGCTCAACATCATGAGACTTTCGACGCCGCACAGCGCCATCCTCTCGGCAGTCATATTTAACGCGCTGATAATTATTGCGCTGATCCCGCTGGCCTTGCGCGGCGTTGCCTATCGCCCAATGGGGGCCGGTGTTGTGCTGCGCAATAACCTTCTTGTGTATGGACTTGGCGGTTTGATTGTTCCGTTTGTTGGCATCAAGCTGATCGATATGATCATAACCTTTTTGCATATGGCGTAAGGAGATATAAAATGATGAAAATAATACGACCTGCACTGGTTTCTTTGACTGTCTTTACAATACTGACGGGAATAATCTATCCCCTCGCAGTGACCGGCCTTGCGCAACTGATCTTCCCTCATGAGGCTAATGGCAGCGTTATGGTGAAAAATGGAAAGCCTGTCGGCTCTGCACTAATTGGTCAGCCCTTTGATGATCCCAAATATTTTTGGGGCAGGCTGTCTGCAACTACGCCTTCTCCCTATAATTCAGCTTCCTCGTCAGGTTCCAACCTGGCACAAAGCAACCCAGCCCTTATTGAACAGGCGAAAGGACGCATATCTGCACTGCGAAATGCCGATCCACAAGCCCCTGCCTTGGTGCCTGCGGACCTGGCTACGGCCTCGGGCAGTGGCCTTGACCCTCACATAAGCCCTGCTGCCGCGGCGTATCAGGTACAAAGGGTCGCAAAACTTCGCGGCATGGATGAGGCAAAAGTCAGCGCATTGGTGGCTGCCAATACCGAAGGGCGGCAGTTCGGGATTCTGGGAGAGCCGACTGTTAATGTGCTCAAAATAAATTTGGCACTGGATGAACTGGAACAAAAATGAGAGGTGAAATAATGAAGGGCAAAACTATAGAAAAAGGCAGAAGTGGAATGCTAATTATGATTCTTCTCCTGACCGTCATTGGCGCGCCCCTAGCCACGTTTGCCGTGTCCTATCCTGGCCAGCTTTATCATCGGGAGGTGAGACACGACAAGTTTGTCAAAGGCGACACAGTGTATATGTTTCATAGTGGCACCGACGAAGTAACAAAGATCATTCATGTCAATGATACTCTTGCTGTTTATAGAGTGACCCCGACTTGCGAGTAAGTACCTATTGGATTAGTCAAGGTAGTTTCTTTTACAGGGGAAACATATATCAAGGGAGAGGTCTTTGCCGGGGAGATCAAGCCTGATGACATCGCGAAAAAGGGGAACGTCTCATGCCTCATAATCTCGGCAGGGGTATGTGAACATTAATCCGACAATGAACACCAGAAACAGGAATGCATAATTTATTATTGAAATGAAAAAGAAGAAGATGATGATAAAAAATTTTTTTCGGGGATCGCTTTTATGGTTCTTATGACATTCATAATAGCCGGAGGGGGCTGGGCCGATTAAGCGAAGCCTGCGGACACTGCTGCGGAGAAACCGGCAGGCACTACCACTATAGACATCAAGAATTTGCTTGGCTTGAGCATTTATCTTCAGGGCGGATATAACTATAATTTCAAGAACCCGAATTCCAAGGAGAACGATCTGAGGATATTTGACCATAAGGCCAACAACTTTGCCCCCGACCTTACTCAGATAATGTTCACGAACGAGCCGATGACCTCAGGACCGAAATCAATATTGACATAGAATCGATTGAAACCGTCCTGCAAAAACTTAGCGTTTTATACGTTGACGCGGGAGACCACAGACCTGCTATCAGGGAGAAGACCGCCGCCGTGACTTTCTTGGCCCAGTTCTATGGTAGAAAACATCCTTAAACGTATCAGTTTATTTCATAACATGCCTCTACCAACCGGCAAAACTTGGCAAAGGGACTTATTTAGACGATTTTGCATTCCTTCTCACTGCTCGTTTCCTGACTTATTTGATGAATTCCTTGCCTCCGGCTTGTCTCCTACCGCAGGTTCAGGCATCTGTTTCACCATAGTTACAGCTTTGAGTTAGAGTGGGAAAGGATGAAAGAGGGTATAGAAAGAGCTCCTCATCTATTTGTCCGTTTTAAAGAAAAGGTATTAAAGTATTCGCAAGGTTTCTAAAGAAACATACACAAATGCAATATTTTAAAAGAAACCATTTACTCTTACGATAAAGAGATGCAATAATGAAAAAAGGACTTAAAAATCGTTTCATGAATGTGGGGAATAATTGACGATGGAAGAACGCAGGCCTGATCCTGATCTCATACTGGCAAAGGTCCAGCAGGAAGAGGAGCGCAGACGCGAGGGGCAGTTGAAGATCTTTTTCGGCGCAGCTCCTGGGGTAGGCAAGACCTACGCAATGCTCAGCGCTGCGCAGCAAAAGCTCTCAGAAGGGCACGACGTTGTGGCTGGAGTAGTTGAGACCCACGGCAGGAAGGAGACGGAGGCGCTCCTTAACGGCCTCGAACTGGTTCCTCGCCATCAGATCGAATATAAAGGCGCTGTGTTGTCGGAATTCGACGTAGATGCTGCCCTGAAAAGGAAACCTGCCGTTATTCTGGTTGATGAACTGGCACATACCAATGTGCCGGGCTCGCGCCATAAGAAGCGCTGGCAGGATGTCTATGAACTGTTGGGAGCCGGCATCTCTGTGTATGCCACAGTGAACGTCCAGCATCTCGAAAGCCTCAATGATGTGGTGGCCCAGATAACCGGCATTACCGTGAGGGAGACCATACCCGACTTTCTGCTTGATCGGGCCGACGAAATAGAACTGGTCGATCTTGCGCCTGAGGACCTTCTTCAGCGGCTCAGGGACGGCAAGGTGTATGTCCCTGAGCTTGCGGCACGGGCGAAAGAATCTTTCTTTAGAAAGGGAAATCTTCTTGCGCTTCGTGAATTGGCCCTTCGCCGCACTGCCCAACGCGTCGATGAGCAGATGCAGAACTATCGCGAAGTGAAAGGGGTCAAGGAGGTCTGGCCTGCAGCTGAAAGATTGCTTGTCTGTGTGGGCCCGAACCCCCGTTCGATCCGGCTGATTCGGGCTGCGAAACGTATGGCAGCAGGCCTGCGCGCTGAGTGGATTGCGGTCTATGTAGAGGCCCCCCATAAGGTGAAACCGTCTGAAAGCGACCTCAGGCAGCTTGCACAGCATATGCGTCTAGCAGAGAGCCTTGGAGCAGAGACCGTCACCCTGACCGGGTCGAATGCAAGCGAAGAGATCCTGAGTTATGCGCGTGACCGGAATGTTACCAAGATCATCACGGGAAAGCCGACTCATCCGCGATGGAAAGATAAACTGTTCGGATCAATGCTTGATGAGCTCGTGCGAGGGAGCGGGGACATTGAGGTGTACGTTATATCCGGTGATGCCGGGGAGTCGGTAAAGGGGATCATTACGAAATCAGGGCGCCATGTGCCGAAGACTGAGGAATGGCTGTTCAGCCTCGGTGTTGTCGGGATCTGCACAGGTCTTTCTTTTCTTATGGCCCCTTATATTGAAGTTGCCGACCTTGCCATGGTCTATCTCCTTGGTGTTGTTATCGCGGCGGGAAGAACAGACCGCGGCCCGTCCCTGTTTGCCGCTTTTCTCAGTGTGGCTGCCTTTGATTTCTTTTTCATTCCGCCCTACTATACCTTTGCAGTAAACGATGTGCGTTATTTTATTACCTTTCTAGTTATGTTCCTGGTCGCTTTTGTCATAAGTCGTTTGACACATCGTGTACGGGACCAGGCATCAGCCGCAAGGCAAAGGGAGAAAAGGACGGCAGCTATATATAACCTGAGCCGGAAGTTTGTCCATGAGCGCGGGATAGAAAGGCTATGCGCCATTGCGATCAGCCATATAAGCGAGGTCCTCTCCAGCAAGGTGGTTGTGCTGGTTCCGGCTGACCAGGGAAAGCTGACAATCCCGGCAACCGGCCAGGAGACGTTTGCGCTTAATGAGAAGGAACTGAGCGTGGCCCAGTGGACTTTTGACCACCGGCAGCGGGCCGGCCTCGGGACCGACACCCTTTCCGGAGCAAGCGCGCTGTATATTCCTCTTGTGGCGGCATCAAAGGCTGTCGGGGTGATTGGCATTTTGCCCAGTGCCCATCAGGGCTTTTTTGACCAGGACCAGGTCCATATTCTGGAGAGCTTTGTTAACCAGGTTGCAATGGCAATTGACCGGGCAATGATCTCCGTGGAGGCCCAGCAGGCACTTTTAAAGGCCGAAACAGAGACGCTCCGCAACACTCTCCTGAGTTCCGTCTCGCACGACCTGCGTACGCCCCTGGCATCGATTACGGGGGCCATAACGACTCTGTTGCAGCGCGATGTGACTTTCGGGGCTGACCAACGTCAGGAGCTGCTCCAAACTATTCATGAGGAGGCTGAGCATTTGAATCAGCTCATACGAAACATTCTTGACATGACGCGACTTGAAGCCGGGACCATAAAAGTGAAAAAGGAATGGCAGCCTGTTGAGGAGATTGTCGGAGCAGTGCTTGGCCGTCTTGAAGAAAGACTCAGGGACAGACCCGTAGACATTTCACTGCCCGAAGATCTGCCCCTGGTCTCATTTGATCCTCTGCTCATCGAACAGGTGATTGTGAATCTCCTCGATAATGCCATTAAATATACGCCGCCGGGGACACCCATAAAGATTTCGGCCTATGAGAAGGATGGAGAGGTCATCGTCGGGATTGAAGACAGGGGAATTGGTATTACGGCTGGGGAAGAGGAGAAGATATTCGACAAATTTGTGCGTGGCTCTGCAGCCGGAGGCGGTATCGGCCTTGGTTTAGCGATCTGCCGCGCCATTATTACTGCGCACGGCGGCTGGATCCGGGCTGAGAACCTCCCGGGTGGAGGCATGGTCTTCCTTTTTTCACTGCCTCTCGGCGAACAGCCGCCAAAGGCCGTGCCGGCCGAAATGACGCCGGCGGATATGACGGACAAGAGATGACGGAAACCAGGGAATTGATTCTGCTGATAGAAGATGAACCCCAGATGAGGCGTTTCCTCCGAGTGACGTTCCAGAGCCAGGGGTACAGGCTCATAGAGGCTTCCTCCGGCGAGGAAGGCCTCGTTGCGGGAACGACACGCAATCCTGATGTGGTGCTGCTCGATCTCGGGCTGCCCGACATGGACGGGATCGAGGTGACGAAGAGATTCCGAGAATGGAGTGAGGTGCCGATCATTGTGATTTCAGCGCGGGAACAGGAAGAAGACAAGGTCAAGGCACTTGATGCGGGAGCAGATGATTACGTGACCAAGCCCTTTGGCGCCGGCGAACTACTGGCCAGGATAAGGGTCGCCCTTCGTCACAAAATCCTACTATCCGCCGGGCAGCAAGATCCTCTTTTTGTTGCGGATGATTTGAAGGTCGATCTGGCGTCCAGGCAGGTCTTTATTAAGGATGAAGAGATCCATCTCACCCCCATAGAGTATCGCCTGCTGGCTGTGCTCATCAGGCATGCCGGCAAGGTTGTGACGCATACACAGCTCCTGAAGGAAGTCTGGGGCCCTGTGTATACGGACCAGCAGCAGTATCTGCATGTCTATATGGCTCAACTCCGGAAAAAGCTTGAGTCCGAGCCCGCCCGCCCCAGGCTATTAATCAATGAACCGGGTGTAGGTTACAGACTCAAGCTGAATATTTGATCAGCTGAAACTTCTTTGCTCGATCATTTGATTATAATGTCTATCGATGCCCCGGATGAATCCGCAGAAACTTACACCTGTTTCTCCTGTCTCTTTTCGCCAGATAAATCGCCTGGTCGGCTCTCTGGATGAATTCCTTCTCACCCTCCTCGAGGCGGAACTGAGCAACGCCGAAACTGCAGGTCAATGTCTTTATAACACTGAAGTGGTTCTGCTCTACCTTCAGTCGAAATCTCTCGGCCATCCTTCTGCCTCAGTTCTGGTCGGTAGACGGCAGAAGAATAAAAAATTCTTCCCCGCCCCAACGGGCCAGAAGGTCTTCTTTGCGTATGCTTGCAGCGATGAGCCCTGAGAGCTCCTGGAGGGCCACGTCGCCCACACGATGGCCATAGGTATCATTGATTCGCGTGAAATAATCAGTGATGTCGTGAAAGGCGACAACGCTGCCTTTCACTGTAACGCCAAAATGATAATGTCCTAAATGGCCAAAGTAGAAATGTCCTAATGAAGAGCTGTTACACTGCCTCTTTTTTTGAGAGGAGAGGTAATGGCAGAAAGGGAAAGGATAGTAGTGAGGCAAAAGGAATTAAGGCGTTTGCATGTAATAAGGAAGATAGAAGAAGGGGTTCTGAGCAATGCAGAGACAGCGGAGATAGTATCGCTAAGTGAACGGCAGATTCGCGGATAGCAACCGCGCTGTGTCGCTTACATCCCCCTGCTGTTTTGCTAACACTTTTCTTGCAAGCTCCCGTGCTTTTTCTGGTGAAATCTCCCGCAATTCATGGTACGTAATCATAGGCTGTCTCTCCATCCAGGAAGTTGCTTCGGCATCCGCTGCCAACGAACTCCCAACTTCTTCATTATAGCCAGGATATAATGGACAGCCTCTGTCCTCTCAATTGCCTCCTCTCCTGTAACTCCCCCTTGCCCTATACCTCCAAACTGGAAAGTATGTTCATGCCTACCTGGAAACAACTGCGACAAGAGGTTTGACAGGCCTCCCCTCAGGTGCTATCCTTTGGTATATAGCCAAAAAAACGAAATTTCAGCCTGACGTACGCATTTTCCTAACACTCCCACGGCAGGTTTGGGTGTGAAAAGAGTAATGACTATTTAAGGAGAAACAGGAACGGGAGGTAGCACTCCATGCAGAACAAGAGAGAGCATAAGAGATTCGATACAATAGAGCTACAGGGGAAGATGATCCTGGCCAATAAGGTGGAAATCGTCGATATCAGTCTCGGCGGGGCGTCACTGAAGGCAGACAGGAGGCTTGATATCGGCAGAGAATATATGCTGAAACTCGGGAACGAGAATCATAGTATCAATGTGAAAGGCACTGTCGTGCGTTCTACATTAATGGGGATGGAAGCGGGAGACGATGGAGAAAATGTTCTCATATACGCAGCCGGCATGAAATTTAAAGAGGGCTCCGAAGATAACATAACTGCTTTTCTGAAATCGATTGAGCATCGTATAAAAGAGGACACGCCGGCGATGGTTGAGCGGAGGCTGAATGTCAGATTCCAAATTATTTCTCCTCACGAAGAGATATTGGTTTTTCCTGTAAATTTCAGGGTGAAAGACATTAGCCTCAGCAGCATGCTTATACAATGCGATCAGCGTCTGGAAAAAGAGAGTCCGCTCCCCATGGAGCTGTGTCTCAGCGATGATAACCATCTCGATTTTACCGGAAAAGTTATTTTATGCCGCGAAGTGGAGGAAAACGGGCAGGCCTGGTACAACGTCGAGGTGACATATGCCAATTTGGGGGACAAGGGCCAGGCGACGCTTAAAGAATTTATAGACTACCTTATAACATGGCGCCCTGAGGGAAATGAAGCTTGAGCTGACAGGCAACCAGGACTAAATGCATTGCAGTGACAATGAGGGAGGGCATCTGTAATGCCGGAGATGATGCGGAACAGCTTCAGGATCCGGCTGTAGGCACGGGCGGACAGTCCGAACCGCTGCATCGCTGTCTCAAGAAGCTTCGGGGCGTCATTCTTCAGTTTGCGATATCTTTTCAGGTGCCACTTCTTCATCTGCTCAGCTGTGTTTATCTGCCCGGCTGTTGCCCTTAAAACAGATATCAGTTATCATAAATAAAGTGATGGGAACGATAATGAATACTAAAGTCTTCAAGGGAACCGCGGCCAAGAAAAGGAATAGTTTTTTCTTTAGCGCGGCGCTGTTCCTCCTCACCATCATACTGCTTTCGGGGGCCACTCCGGTTTTTACTGAGCAGCTTGACGGCCGGGCATATTTAAAAAAGGGGAAGCTTGAGTTGGACACAGGCCGTCTTGACGATGCGGTGCAAAGCCTTTTGATCGCCCGCAGGGAATTTCCTCTGCTTGGCGACTATGCATCTATTTTTCTTTCGGACGCGTATCACCGGCTTGGTGACCATGTCAGGGCGCTAGATGCGGCGACGTTTCTGATACACACCTATCCGGGTTCACCGCTTTTGAAAAAGGCACGATCGGCAGAGATCAGGGAATCAAAGGAATGTGATGACGGACAGGCACTGAAATTATATGAGGCCTATACAAAAGATTACCCCGATGATGATACCATCTCGATGGACTTCGGCCTCTATCTGAAGCAGCATGGCGATACAACAAAGGCATCTGCTGTTTTCAAGACCCTCTATATCAAGGGCTGTTCCTTTGCCGGTCCGGCACTGGCTGAATTGAATCCCGGGGATATAACAGTGGCAGACCTGATAGCACGCTCAACGAATCTCATGAAGCGGTATGAGTTCAGTCAAGCTGCAAAAGACCTACGTAAGGCCCTGCAGACTGATGATGGCGGGCGGAAGGATGAGATTCTCCGAAATCTGGGGCAAACACTCTTCAGGCAGAAAGAATATAAGGAAGCTGCGGTGATCTATGACAGGGCACACGATCTATACTCGAAAGCCCGCTCCTTATACCGGGCCGGAGACAAACAGGGCTTTGATAAGGCCCTTCACGTTCTACTCGACAAAAATGACCAGAAGGCCGGGGAACTTCTGAATGCCGCTGCCGGGGACAGGCGAAGAGCAGGGGATTACCGGGAAGCGGCTAAACTCTACAGCGACGTTCTCGCGAAGTTTCCTGCAGAAGAAGAAGAGGCCCTCTGGGGAAGCGGCTGGACATGGTTTCTCTCTGCCGAGTACCGAAAGGCAGCAGATGTCTTCGCAAGACTTTCAGCAAAGTACGATGACCCGAAGTACCGCTACTGGCAGGCACGGAGCATAGAGGCGCTCGGCGAAGATGCCTCCGGCATCTATCGGCAGATTTCACGCATTGATAATAATTTCTACGGCTTCATGGCTCAGGTGAAGATACAGGCCGAGGGGAAGATCATTCCTGTATCTCAGCGAGAGACGGCACTCAACGCGCCGGCCGGAGAGCAATGGAAGAACAGGATCGAGGCCCTGGTCGAACTGGAGATGCACAAAGAGGCGGTCTATGAGCTGACCTGTGCGGCGAAGAAGATAGAAAGCCAGTCAGGTCTGCTCTATATCCTCTCAAAGTTTCATGAGCTCGGCGAGTACAGGAAGGCGGTTGGCATCGCCACAAAGATGCCCTACACCGAGAAATTGCATCGGTATTGGTACCCGATGGCCTATTGGGATGAAGTGTCCGGTGCGGCAAGGAAGTATGATCTCGACCCGATGGTTGCCCTCTCGGTTATGAGGGAGGAAAGCCACTTTGATGCAGATGCCCTCTCGGTTGCAGGCGCGCGGGGGCTGATGCAGATTATGCCGCAGACCGCCTATCGTCTCGACAGGACTGCGAAGCTCGGCATTCAGAAGGACTCTCAGATCCATGACGTCAGGACCAACATCAATCTCGGGGTCTTTTATCTCAAATCATTGTCCGGCGAGTTCAGAACCATCGCGCATGCACTTGCAGCCTATAATGCCGGAGAAGCGGCGGTCAGAAAGTGGGAAAAGGACGGCAGCTATAAGAACATTGATGAGTTTATTGAAGACATTCCTTATGGAGAGACGCAGAACTATGTGAAAAAGGTGTTAACGTCCTATTTCCAGTACAGGAAGACAGCACCTGTTGAGTCAGACGATCTGATGTTGGCCAAGCCCTGACCGGCAAAAAGCGTAATTTGTTAAACTTCAAAAAACAGAGCAGTATTCTATATTCTAATAATGTTTTCACGTGAATAACAAACACCCGGAGGACGACTATGGACATGAAAACATACGTATTAGCCAAGGCAAAAGAGGCCAGAGATGGGGCGCGGTCCCTTGCTAAGGCCTCGACAGGGAAAAAGAATGCTGCGCTTATCCGGATGGCGGACGGTATACAAAAGCGTGAAAAAGAGTTGCTGAAGGAAAATGCGAAAGACATTGTTTTTGCGCAGAAGAAGGGCCTTTCGAAGGCCATGATCGACCGGCTGACCCTGAACAGCAAAAGGATCAGCGAGATGGCCCAGGGACTGAGAGAAGTCGCTGCCCTTTCGGATCCGGCAGGCGAGATCGTCAGAATGTGGGAGCGTCCGAACGGTATGCGTGTCGGCCGCATGCGGGTGCCGATCGGGGTCATAGGTATTATTTATGAATCCAGGCCCAATGTTACCGCAGACGCAACCAGTCTCTGCCTCAAGGCCGGGAATGCGGTGGTCCTTCGCGGCGGGTCGGAGGCGATCCATTCCAACAAGGCGATAGTGAAGATCCTCAGGGCTGCGGCGAAGGCAGAAGGAATACACGAAGGCTCTATCAGCTTCATAGATACCCCTGATCGGGATGCCATCATGGAGCTGCTGAAGCTCGAGGGCATTGTCGACCTTATCATCCCTCGCGGAGGAGAAGGCCTGATCAGGGCGGTGACCGAGAATGCACGCATACCGGTACTGAAGCACTACAAAGGAGTTTGTCACGTCTTTGTCGACCGTGATGCCGACCTTGCAATGGCCGCTGACATCTGTTTCAACGCTAAAGTCCAGCGGCCGGGGACCTGTAACGCTATGGAGACGTTGCTGGTCGACAAGAAGATCGCGAAGGCATTTCTGCCGGGGATGGCAGACCGGTTCACGAAGGCTGGTGTAAAGATGAAGGGATGCCCGGAGACCCGAAAGATAGTCGCGTCAGCAGAAATAGTGACTGATGCGGATTATCAAAGCGAGTACCTCGACCTGGTCGTGAATATCAGGGTTGTCGGGGACATTGATGAGGCCATGGACCATATCGCAGCATATAGTTCTGCTCATACAGATACGATCGTTACCAAAGATTACGCCAAGGGCATGAGGTTCATCCGAGAGGTCGATTCATCTGCCGTACTGATAAACGCCTCGACGCGGCTCAATGACGGATTCCAGTTCGGGCTGGGAGCCGAGATAGGGATCTCAACCGACAAGATACATGCACGCGGCCCTATGGGATTGGAAGAACTGACCTGCACCAAGTTCATCGTCTTCGGCAACGGGCAGTTGAGGGAATAGAAGGACGTCGTGAAAATCGGGGTCTTCGGCGGGACATTTAACCCCATACATTACGGTCATCTGAGGGCGGCTGAGGAGGCCAGGGAAATGCTCGAACTCGACAAGGTCCTGTTTATTCCTGCCGGCAATCCTCCGCTGAAGTCACACAATATTGCTGATGCGGAAAAGAGATTCCAGATGGTGACTATAGCGACCGCCGGCAATGAATTCTTTGAGGTCCTGGATATAGAATGCAGCAGGACCGGGAAGTCTTATATCGTCGAGACGCTTGAGGAGTTGCTGGGCCGTTACCCTCATGCCGGACTGTATTTTCTTCTTGGGATCGATGCGTTTCTCGATATCCCGAACTGGTGTCGGCCGGACCAGGTTATCTCCATGGTCGACTTCGTTATCCTTGCGAGGCCGGGGCACTTCTTTAGAGACCTGCAGGCATCGCCCTATCTTCATGCGGACAAGGCTGCGCTGGCACTGATGGATAATAGCGGCATAGCCGACCATGCGAAGGTCGATATGAAATCAGGAAAAAAGGCGATCCTGATGCGCGGCATGTCGCTTGCGATTTCGTCGACCGATATCCGAAATCGCTTACAGACAGGCCGAAGTACAAAATACCTGTTGCCAGAGCAGATTGAATCATTTATAATTTCAAACAGTCTGTATGGAGCCCTGAACGGAGTCAATGAATGCCAATAACAGGTGAGAAAAAATGTCCGGCAACGCCTTTGACAACCATGGACATTGCTATTGCCGCTGCAGGAGCGGCGTCGATGAAGAAGGCCGGAGATCCGGTGGTTCTTGACCTGACCGGCCTGACGATTGTCGCAGATTTTTTCGTCATCTGTTCGGGCGAAAGTACGACACAGGTCAGGGCAGTCTCGGAACATATTGAGGACGAACTGCGTAAGGCGGGGATAAAGCCGCGGGGCATTGAAGGTCGTACCTTTGGCCATTGGGTGCTTCTCGATTATGGTGATGTTATTGTCCATGTCTTCGAGAAGGAGACACGCTTATTCTATAACCTTGAAAGACTCTGGATGGATGCAAAGACGATAGATGCTGATGAAGATAAATCTGATATGGGTCGGCAGGACAAAAGAACCGTTCATTCGTGACGGCATTGAGAAGTATCAGAAGCTGCTGGGCCATTATGCGGATATTACCGTTGTTGAGGTGAAGGAAGAAAAAGGCAGCAACAGTGCAATGACGATCGAACGGGAAGGTGAGAGAATAATGAAGCTCGGGATGCCATATGTTCTGCTGGACGAGCAGGGCAGGAACATGACCTCGGTTGAATTTGCAGGCTATATCGGGCAGCATGCCCCGCGGATTAATTTTGTCATGGGTGGGGCCTTTGGTGTGTCTGACGGAATCAGGGCGGGAGCCCGGGAAATGCTGTCACTGTCACGCATGACCTTTACCCACGAGATGGCACGCGTCTTTCTGCTCGAGCAGCTCTACCGCGCATTTTCAATAATAAACAGGAAGGGATATCATCACTGATGGGAAAGCTCTCGATCTTTATCTTTGTGCTGTTTCTCGCAGGGCTCGCTGTCTTTGCGATCTACAACCAGGAAGTCACCACGATCAAGATACCTTTCAGCGATGTCTATGAGATCCCGAAGTTTGCACTTATCCTGCTTTCAATTGTTGTTGGTGCGCTGGTCATGTTGATCGTCTTTGCCATCAGGGACACCAAGAAATTCATAGACAACTGGCAGTACCAGAAAAAGCAGCGGCAGGAGATTAAGGTCCAGGAACTCTATGCAAAAGCGCTGAATGCGATCCTTGCCCTGAACGAGGAAGCGGCCCGCGAATCCCTCGAGGGGATTCTGGCAGAGGAGCCTGATCATATTGATGCTCTCCTCAGGCTCGGTGATGTTTATGCGGCTCGTGAGGATTTTCAGAAGGCGGCAACCTATTATCAGAAGGCGCGGGTGGTCGCTCCCCAGAATCTCCAGACACTTTTTTCGCTTGAGAGTGTTCTCGAAAAACAGGGAAGGTGGTCTGAGGCGCTGAAATATATTGAGGATATTCTTGACCGTGACGAAAACAACCTGACAGCGCTCTACCGGAAAAGAGGCATACTTGAAAAGCAGGGTCGCTGGGATGAACTTGTTCTCCTCCAGAAGGCGATTCTCAAGCTTATCCAGATTGAGAAAGAGAAGAAGGAAGAGCAGGACCGGCTGCTGGGATACAAATATGAATATGGAAGAGACAGTCTGGAGAATAACCAGCTCGAAAAGGCGCGGAAGGCATTTAAGACCGTTCTGCGGCTGGACAAAGACTTTATTCCAGCAACGCTCGGACTTGCCGAAGTGATGCTCCGTGAAGGCGAAAGCGAGGAGGCGGTCAATCTTCTGGAAAAGGCATACGAAGGCACGGCCTCAAAGATCATCCTTGCGAGGCTTGAGGACCTGCTGATAAGCCTGGGCGAGCCAGGCCGGCTGATCAGTATATACAAAAGCAGTATATCAAGGACCCCGAACGATCCTGTCATGAGGTTTTTTCTCGGCAAGGTCTTCTACCGACTCGAGATGATTGATGACGCCTTCGAAACCCTCTCTGAAATGGAAACCCTCGGGATATCGTACCCTGAGACGCACCACCTGCTTGGGAATATTCTCTTACGGAGAAACCAGCCTGAAAAGGCTGCGAAAGAGTATGTACGGGCAATTGATGCCAAAAAGCCTATCAATCTACCCTACTGTTGCAGCGCATGCGGGTTCAGCTCGGATGACTGGTCAGGTCGATGCCCTGGCTGCAGGCAGTGGGGCACATTCCTGCTGAATCTTGATGGCACCTGCGCAGTCATGGCATCTGCAGCAAGAGTTTAATCCAGGCCTATGGGCAGCCTGCCGCTGAAAAAACTTGTTTCATTCCTGACGAGCGAACTCGGCCTTTCGGAATTCCCCCGTGATGAAAGCGCCAACGGTCTTCAGGTCGAAGGCAGCCGGAGCGTCAGGAAAATCGGCCTGGCGGTTGACGCGTGTGATTATGTTTTCAATAAGGCTGCCGAACAGCAGGTGGATTTTCTGCTCGTGCATCACGGGTTGGTGTGGGGCGGGATCAGGGCAGTGACCGGTATTCTGAGAAAGAGAATCAAGCTCCTTTTGGACCACGACATTTCTCTCTATGCCTGTCATCTCCCCCTCGACTGGCACCCTGAATATGGGAACAATGCCCAACTCCGCAGTCTTCTCGGGCTCAGCAGGGCCGGGGAGTTTGGCGAGTACCACGGAAAGAGGATAGGATGCCATGGACGGCTCAACAAAGAAATGGCGCTGAATGATTTTATACTCCGCGTGGACAAACGGCTCGGCACAACATCCCGTTCAATTGATTTTGGACGAAAAGTGAAAAATGTCGGCATTGTCTCCGGCGGAGGCTGGTCAGCGCTCTATGACGCAGAGTGCCATGACATCGATACATTTCTGACAGGGGAACCCTCCCATAGCGCCTACACCCTTGCCGAAGAGTTAAAAATAAATCTCATATTCGCAGGCCACTATGCGACTGAGACTGCAGGGGTCCGGGCTGTTGGTGCAATGCTCACCAAAAAGTTCCCGATAGAGACGGCATTTATCGATCACCCAACGGGACTATGACCATAATCTGCCAACTACTTTTCTGTAAACAGCGTGACAACAACATGTGTGTTCATTCGCTGTGATTTGATGGTGGATTGCTGTATGACAGGAGGTGTTCTGTGAATGACTATGATCAGGCGCTGGAATTATCGGAAAGGGCGTTGGAGATAGCGCAGAAGATCGGGGACATGGCTGAGGTTGAGAAGAGTTATCACCAGCTTGGTATAATCCATCAGAAGCGTGGGGATTACGACCGGGCATTTGAATATCATCAGAAGGCCCTTGAGATAGCCGGAGGGATAGGGGACCAGGCAGGAGTTTCAAGGAGCTATCACCAGATCGGCATAGTGCACCAAAAGCGTGGGGATTACGATCAGGCGTTTGAGTACCATCAGAAGGCGCTTGAGATAGCAGAGAAGATCGGGGACATGGCGGCGATCTCGCGCAGTTATAACCAGATGGGGATAGTCTATCAAAACAGAGGAGATTATGACTTTGCGCTGGAGCATCACCAGAAGGCGCTTGAGATAGCTGAAAAGATGAGGGACATAGCGATGGTCTCGGTCAGCTACCAGAATATCGGGATTGTTTATCAGAAGCGTGGAGATTACGACCGTGCGTTGGACCTGTCGCATAAGGCACTCGAGATAAAGCAGACGTCGGCCGATTTTTACGGCATACTCAGGATCTATGGGCAGATGGGTCTACTGCATAAACTCAAGGGAGATTATGTCCGGGCGCTCGAACTCTCGGAAAAAGCCCTCGATATCGCCACCAAACTCAAGGACGACGCAGGTATTGCGCGCAGTTGCAACCAGATTGGCATTATTTATCAGAGCAGAGGGGTAAACGACCAGGCACTTGAATACCACCAGAAGGCGCTTGACATTGCCGAGAGAATCGGCGACAAAGCTGAGGTTGCAATGAGCTTCCATAATATGGGGATCGTCCATCAGAGCAAAGGCGATTATGACCAGGCGCTCGCCTTCTATGAGAAGGCGCTTGAGATAGCGGAGAAGATAGGCGATATTTCGGGAGTTTCTAAGAGTTATCATCAGATCGGCATGGTCCATCAGAATAAGGGTGATTTCCAGGACGCCCTTGAACACTTCCAGAAGGCACTTGAGATAGCGGAGAAGATAGGCGATATTTCGGGAGTTTCAAAGAGTTATCATCAGATCGGCATTGTACACCAGAGCCGGGGCGATTATGACCAGGCGCTTGGTTTTTATCAGAAGGCGCTTGAGATAGCAAAAAAAGTTGGAGATATCTCCGGGGTCGGCAGCAGCATCGGCATGGTTGGACGGGTGATGCAGATGAAGAAGAACTATACCGATGCCTTTATCGATTACCTGATCTCGCTGGACATCTTTGAAAAGCTCGGTTCGCCGAACGTAAAGATTGTCCACAGCCTGATCACTGAACTCACCAAAGAGATGGGCGAAGAGGATTTCAATAAACTCCTTGAAGATTTTAAGACCTCGAAGTAGCGAGTCTCTGCCTGACGGCTTCGTAGATGCAGACTGCGACTGCTGAGGCAACATTGAGACTCTCTGCCTTGCCATGGACCGGCACTCTCAAGACAATTTCAGCACTTTCCCTTATTGCAATACTCACTCCCCGGGCCTCGTTTCCGAATACAAGGGCCAGGGGAATATTCAGGTCTGTTTCGAAAAGTGTGTTCGGGGCATCTGAGGATGCGACCGCCAGTTTTATGCCGGCTGCCAGGAGAAATACGCCAAGTTCATCCACGTCCGTTTGAATGACCGGGATAGTAAATACACTCCCAGCGGTCGACCTGATCGTCTTCTGCTTAAAGGGATCACAGGTGGGGGGCAGCAGCAATACGGCGTCGGCGCCTGCTGCATCTGCGGTCCGTATGATGGTGCCCAGGTTACCGGGGTCCTGAATCCTGTCAAGGACGACAAGGAGCGGCGTACTGCTTAATGCCAGATCGCCGAGACTTTTTGTCTGAATTTTTACCAGAGCAACAATTCCCTGGGGGGTTTCAGTATCAGCCAGCTTCTTTAATATCTGATCAGTCACTTCAGCCATCCTGATGTCCTGATCTGCAATCCGGTTAAGAAGTTTTATCCCTTCTTCTTTTGCATCGAACTGTCCGGTGAAGAAGACCTCCTTTATTCCGGCCCCTGCATCAAGCGCCATCTCGACAAGATGAGTTCCCTCAATCAGGAAAAAACGCTCCCCACCTTCAGGCCGCCTTCTGAGTATTGAGATCACTTCTTTGAGATGGGGGTTAGCCGGACTGGTTATCCTGAGACATTTCATCGTGGATTAACTTTACCAGAAACCCGCTGGGAAGAAAAAGTAATCGTCAGTTTTTCAGGTCCTATTCGAAACTGATGAATTTTTTCGGGTCGATCTTCCTGGCGATCTGAACAGGTATCAGCCCTGCAACAAGTGTTGTCAGAAATAGTCCTGCTGCAGTGAGAGAAAGATAAAAAATCGGCAAGCGGAATTGTATCTCCCATCCGAAGGAGATACGGTTTATCACCTGGATGAATATGATACTCATGGCCAGCCCGATCGCCGCGCCCAGGAGTATTCCGGCGATTCCCAGTATCCCGGCAGTAAGGACCAACATGCCCCTCAACTGGCCCCATCCGGCACCCAGATATCTGATGATGCTGATCTCCCTCTTTCTCTCAAGCACAAGCGCCATCAGGATGTTGACCACTCCTATCAGAGAGACCAGGATCGTGATCAGTTCGATGGCATAGGTAATGGCAAACGTCTGGTCGAAGATGGACAATACCTGTTTTCTCAATTCACTGTTGTCCATTATTTCTACTGCATAGTGCGGGAGCAGTTCTTGACGCAGCCCTTTGATAAACGTACCTGAATTTGTGTCTTTACCGAGATAAATGCCCAGTTGTGTGGCATCATCAATACCCCAGTATTCCAGCAACCACTTCCTGTCAAGGTAGACAAAACCTGAGGCGGTTGAATAGCTGCTGAAGATGTCTCCTATAGTGAACTTCACCGTGCCCGCAGGAGTCCCGATTGCCATCTGCTCCCCTAGCTTCAGCCCGTATTTCACTGCGAGGTAGCTTGAAACTCCTATCTCCCTGTCAGATCCAGGAACCCTGCTGCCATCTGTTTTGCGCGGGAAATGCTTCTGCAAGGCAGCCCTGTCACCAAACCCGGCAACTATCTTCCTTCCCCTGAAGTCGATCTGAAGGGTCCTGAACCTGTCGATAAAGGAAATCCCGTGCGCAGTCTCCACAGTCTTGACGAGGTCGTCAGAAAGAGGGAAATAGCAGAAGTTCGAGGTGCATGAAGCAGGCTTGACGTAGACGTCTGCTGAAATGTTTTTATCTATCCATGATTTCAGAGAGCTCCTGAATGAAAAGATGAGGATGAACAGAGAAATGATCAGAGCGCTGCTGATGGCGACGCTCATGAGGGCTACTGACAAGCGAACGGTGCTTCCTTCCATATCACCGGCAGTTATGATCCCAGCCGGACCAAACAACTTTTCAAGTGGTCTTTTCAGTAGCCGCAACAGGAATGAGAGATATAAAGGGGAGAGGACCGTAAACCCCAGTATAATGGCAAGGATTCCGGCATAGGCCAGAAACGGAAACTCAAACGGCATGCCCCGGTAATCGATATAAGAAAGTACGCATCCTGAGATGACCAGGAACAAGCCGGTCCCTTTATAATAACCAGGGTAATGAGAAGTGCTTCCGCGATACCTACCCTCAAAGGTGCCCTCTCTGACGCTCTCATTTGGCCTTGTGCCGGCAGCTTCAAGGGCTGGCACAGCTGAGGCGAGGAACGAGACAAGAAGACCCAGTCCAAGGGAAAGCAGTATGTCGCCTCTGGAAAGGGAATAGTCGGATATTGCGATTGTGGCATACATTGTAGATATGGTCTTTGCAACGGCTGCCACTGAAAACCAAGCCACGACCTGGCCGCAGATAATACCGAGGGTGGAGCCTATCAGGCCAAGGAAGAGCCCCTGGATGATGAATAGAAGCACGACGGTCTTTTGCCCGATGCCCAACGCCCTGAGAATGCCAATTTCTGTCCGCCTCTTCACCACCGAGATAAAGATAGTATTATAAAGAAGGAATATCCCGACCAAAATGGATATGAGGCTCACAAACTGGAGATTGTAACGGAAGGACCGTATGAGCGACTTCTGTGCCTTTATGACCTGCTCCTTATTCTCTATGGCGAGAGAGGAAGGAAGCCTTTTTCGTATCTCTGCTGCTGCACTGTCATCTGCTGCTACATCGATCTTCGACAGGTAGCCGGCCTTTCCAAAATAATCCTGGAAATTGCCAAGGTCCATGAACAAGGTATTAACAGGCAGGAGTGGCATATCCGCAATATCTACGACCGTCAGCATGAATTCCCTGTCGTATACCAGAGTTCGCAGCCTGCCGCCCTTCCCCAGCGCATGCCTGTCGGCAAACTGACGGGTTACAACAACACCACTGGTATCTGTGAAATACCTTCCGAAATCGGCTTTCCCACGTGCCGCAAGTTTGAGGAACCTGGCTATTCTAATTGTATCTATCCCCCTTATATCAACCGTCTCTCTGGTTTCAGGCAGATAACCTTTAACATCGATAACAGGGAAGCTGTCGTCGTTGATCCCACGGACCGTTGCATATGTCACTTCATTAAAATCCAGTCCGGATGTGTCGAAGACCTCATAATTGGCATAGGGATTTATGCCGCTGATATCAGACTCAAAGGACAATGCTGCCTTGTCCGATGCTGCCTTTACCCCGCTGAAAAGACCAATCCCGAGCGCAACACCGATAATGGACAGCATGGCAAGAAAGCGCTCTGCCCTTATATTCTTCAGCATAACCAGCTTGAGAAGCTGCAGAAACGTCACAACAGGATTACTCCATCTTTAATCCTGATCGTCCTGTCTGCGTATCTGGCAACATATTCTTCGTGGGTGACCAGAACTATGGTTTTATTGTTTTCAGCGGCAATCTGCATGAGAAGTTCCATGATCGAAGCCCCTGTATGGCTGTCGAGACTGCCTGTCGGTTCATCGGCCAGAATAATGTCCGGATCATGGACCAGCGCCCTTGCGATTGAGACACGCTGCTGCTCTCCTCCCGACAGCTGATACGGATAACTCATTTCCCTGCCCTTAAGCCCGACCCGCTCAAGATAAGTATATGCACTTCCGTCATTTCCAATCCCGTTCAGAAGGAGTGGTATTCTTACGTTTTCGAGGATATTTATGTTTGGAAGCAGATTGAAGAACTGGAAAACGAATCCTGCCTTTTTCCTGCGATAGAGGGTCAGCTGTTTATCATTGAATGAAGATATTTCGCTGCCGTCTACAATGACACTGCCGCGGTCCGGCTTGTCCATTCCACCTATGAGATTGAGCAGAGTAGACTTTCCCGAACCTGAACTGCCGGTTACCGCAAGGAACTCCCCCTTGCCAACATTCAGGGTTATCCCCCTGAGCACTCGGGTCTCACCATAATATTTTTCAACTCCCTGCAGCCGGATCATCATCAATAGCCTGTCATCTCTGCATATGCCTTTCCGGTTGCTGAGCCTCTGATGCTGCAGCTCCCTTCCCAGTAATAATTTCCAGTCGAATAGGTTGCAATGAATTCCTGGTCTGCGAGCAGGGGGATGACTATAAGGCTGAGTTTCTCATCAGGAATACGGATCGTCCACGCTGAAGGATATCTGGCGCCTGTCTTTGCAGATGTGTAATGCCGGAGGACCGTAATACTGAAGTCGTCAATGGTAAGATGCCGGGAACTTCCGTCCCTGAGAACCAGTGTGCCTGAGGAATACGGGTCTGCTGTGCCGTCAGCATTCCTCAGGTGGTAAAGCATTATCTCACGGCCATCGTCGAGCTGCATCCCGAACCAGTCCCAGCCTTTCAGCCCCTGCCCTGTCCTGCCCGAAGATATCTCCCTGTCAAACCAGCTCTTTCCATTAACGGCTACGACTCGCTCCCCGATCTTCAGTCTGCCCTCGGTAGCCAAGTCAGTAACTGAAAAATACTGAGAGGCAATCAGAGGAGACTTTCCGGACTTTCGGGAATACCCCTTTTCCCCGTGCAGTACCTCGGGCTTGAGAGCTGACAGCACAAGGTCGAGACTCAGCCCCTCGCCAGAGGCGTTTAGGTGGATCTTCTTTGAAGTCCCCTGCATTTCATTGCCGCCGACCCAGACCCTCAGCCGGTCTTTCTCTGCCCCTGCGAATCCATAGGCCCCGCTGTCGGATCTTTCGGAAAAGATGTATTTCTTCTGCGCAGGATCGGTAACAGCAAAATGAGAGACATAGATGTCTTTTACTCCGAACCTTGATTTGAAATCCCGTTTCTGAACCCCCAGGACAAAGAAAGTCAGCTCATACCCGAATTCACGTCCCTCCCTATCAAACAGGTGGCCGGTAAAATACCACCACTGGACACGGTAGTCCGGCTGGTAATAGTAATCTCCGGGAAATTTCAGTGCGTTGTCTTTTGTGACTTCCCGGTATTCCTGGGCAGAAGAAACCTGAAACAGCAATAAAAAGGTGAGACCTGTAAAGATGAGAAATCTTATCATCCCGCACTCCTGTCTTCTCTTTTCATGCCGGATCCTCGTGCCATAATCTATTATAATGCCTTCCCTTGATTATCCAAGTTGCCTTTCCCGGAAAAAGCCATGTTTTCCGCGATTCCAGGCCTGTTGCACTGCAGTTGGTTGTGCTCGGAGTTCTGAGGTATACTGATACCGGTAGCATAAAAATGGGTGATATACTCTTGCCGGATCAGTCCGGCGCAACAACTCCGCAACCCTGGATCGACTCTCAGACACGGGCCTGAGCAGGCCGACACCGAGGCAATAAAGGCAGAGGCCAATCACCTTGATGCTGTTGCTGCAGTCAGGACTGCCCGGTTTGAACTGGAGTGGGGCCGCCCGTCTCTTAGATATTCTGCTGCGGAAGGGGCTGCCGACCGGTACAGAACAGTCGTGATAAGCACCCCTGTCGAAGGTCGCGTGCTGAAGCTGCAGAGAGAGAAGCGTGATGCCGGAGATCCCCTGATCGACATCGAAGACCCCATCATCTCGAGGTGGAGGTCGAGGTGCTTTCTGCAGATGCGGTCGCTATAAAACCTGAGACAGCGGTCCTCTTTGAGCGCTGGGGCGGAAATAGGCCGCTCACGGGGATTGTCCGCATTGTAAAGGCTGCGGCTTTTACCAAAATCTCAAGCCTGGGGGTTGAGGAACAGCGCGTTCTTGTTATTGCCGATATCACCTCTGTTCCTGAGGAATGGCAGCGCCTCGGAGACGGCTATCGGGTTGAAGCGCTGTCAACGGAGGAGAAGTTGCAATCGCCCAAGCCTTTAACAGGCGCACTCCGCAGGGTGAAGATCAGGGGGAGAAGCGTATCCCGTAAGCTGGAAGCCGCAAAGGTTGAGGCGGGTCTCAAGCCAGGGAGTAAGATACCCAAGGGTACCAGGCTGCCAGTCTCCAATAACCGTAAAAAGGCTTCCATGTCGCTTGCCAAGACACATTACCGTATTGGCAATATAAGAACGGATTTTACACATAAACTCACGACCCGGCTCTGCTGCGAAAACCAAGCATGGGGGCTGGAAGATTTGAACGTCAAGGGTATGTTGGCTAACCACAAGCTGGCGCTTGCTATCTCCGATGTCGGGTTTGGGGAGATCAAACGGCAGGCGCAGTACAAGTCGGTGTTGTATGGGACCCAGATTATAGAAGCCGACCAGTGGTTCCCATCATCCAAAGATGTGTTCAACATGCGAATATGCAAACAAGGATATACAATTATCAGATCGTGAATGGATATGTCCGAACTGCGGCACAAAACATGACCGGGATGTAAACGCGGCAAAGAATCTCAAGCGGCTGGCAACCGCATCTGCTCTATCCGTGGCGAGCCCGGCAGTAATGCCGAGCACGGATGTCGCACAAACAGCATCCGGCGGGAAAGTTACGTCTGTCAGTTACGAGCGCCGTCCTCAAGAGGACTCGGGGCAGAAAGAAAGGCGTGAGCACTTTTGCTCACAATTGGAATAGCAGATGTCATCCTATTCAATAATGCAGATCATCGTTCAAAGAGAGGTCTTGAATGAGGACATTCGGATTTCATATGCCCCACTGTATTTTTTCAGACCTCATAAAGCGTTTTTGGAGTATTCCTCTTAATTGCAGCTGTCATAACCATCGGCAGCCCTCAATGGCATTTGCAGAAAACGTTTTAAAGATAGGCGGAGTGGGTAGTGCGCTGCCGCCCATGAAATTGGTCACTGAAGCCATTGAGAAATCCCAACATCATTCTGAAGCACAATTCATCCATGGCATATGCCCTGATTGTGCAGAAAAAATTGTATCCCACCTTGAATATCGAAAACAATAAATTGATCTGATTCTACACAAAAAAGGCTCTCTCCCCTTTTCATATTTTCTTCAACAATACGAGCTATGATCAAGCTGTGAAGAATTTAATGATCATAAGCGTGGCAACGATAGCAGTAGTCGGATTTGCGATCCTGCTCCACGCAGGCGCAGATAAGAACGGGCAGAAAAGGGAAGGAGTGGAGAAAAATATGACGAGCGCAGCCATAGGATACGAAAAAGCAACCTTTGCCGGAGGGTGTTTCTGGTGTATGACGCCCCCGTTCAAGAAGCTTGGCGGTGTGAAAGACGTTCGTTCAGGGTATACCGGCGGTAGGACAAAGAACCCGACGTACGAAGATGTTTCATCAGGATCAACTGGCCATCTTGAGGCGGTAGAGGTGACTTATGATCCGGCAAAGATTTCGTATGAGCAGCTCCTTGATGTCTTCTGGAAGAATGTTGACCCGACAGATGCCGGCGGCCAGTTTGCTGATCGCGGGTCACAGTATCACACTGCTATCTATTATCACAATGAAAAGCAAAAGCGGCAGGCAGAGAAGTCGAAGGCGCAGCTAGACACGTCAGGGAAATTCAGCAAACCGGTGGTCACTGCTGTGCTCCCTGCTGTTGAGTTTTATCCGGCAGAAGAATATCACCAGGACTATGACCAGAAGAACCCTGCCAGATACAAGCTCTATCGTTCAGGGTCAGGTCGTGAACAGTTTATCGAAAAGGCCTGGAAGGGGGAGCAGAATACAGTAAGTCCGGCAAAGCCTGAGCCGTCGGCAGGTACGTATACCAAACCTCCAAAAGAGGAACTCAGAAAAAAACTGACTGACCTGGAATACAAGGTCACCCAGCAATGCAGCACAGAACCTGCCTTCAGCAATAAGTACTGGGACAATAAAAATGATGGCATCTATGTTGACGTTGTTTCAGGCGAGCCGCTGTTCAGTTCTCGGGATAAATACGACTCCGGGACCGGATGGCCAAGCTTTAAGGAGGCCCTTGAGCCGGACAATCTCATTGAGAAAGAGGATGCGAGTTTGTTCATGACCAGGACAGAGGTGAAGAGCAAACACGGAGATTCTCATCTCGGGCATGTTTTCGATGATGGACCTGGCCCCTCAGGGAAACGGTATTGCATGAACTCGGCGTCGCTCAGGTTTATTCCCAAGGAGGACCTCGCGAAGGAAGGATATGGAAAGTACCTAAAACTATTTGAAAAATAGGAGGCGAGTGGGCGGACGGCGCGACACGCCGCTGAATCCGCTTGCCTGCCGGTTTCACGCCGTTATTTTGAGACTTGATTGTGGATTATTGCGTAACCCCGGATAGCTGTGGTAGTATCAGAGGAGTAATACAAGCCACGAAGGCTTTTCTTAAGGGATAGTAATCCGTCGAGAGGCCTTGGTGGCTTTTTAATGTTTAAACGAGAGGAAGTTTTTTTGGCATTTGATACTGAATATTTCAGTCTCGGTTACCTTGATGCGCTCTCGTATCAGGACACTCTTATCCACCGGCTTGACCCCAGGGTGAAGCTTCTGGTCACTATGGCCTTTATAGTAACGGTCATTTCGTTTCCCAAATATGATCTTTCCGGGCTCGTTCCCCTGCTGATCTTTCCGGCTGTGCTTGTTATAGCGGGTGAGATTCCAATCGGATTTATTCTAAAGAAGATCCTGATTGTTTCTCCTTTTGCGCTGTTCATTGGCATCTTCAATCCGCTCCTTGACAGAACGCCGCTCCTGTATGCCTTCGGTCTCCCGATTTCGGGCGGCTGGATGTCGTTCGTCTCAGTTATGGCGAAGTTCCTGCTGACGATAAGCTCCGGGTTGCTTCTGATTGCGACAACCTCCTTCCCTGGTGTCTGTCACGCTCTCCGCAGACTTGGACTTCCGGAGGTATTTGTGGCACAGTTGATATTCCTCTATCGCTATATCTTCGTACTGCTGGAAGAGACCATGAAGATTGTCCGGGCCCGAGATGTCCGTTCATTCGGGAATCGGGGCAGGGATATGAAGACATTTACCAGCCTTGTCAGCATTATGTTCATCCGCACGATGGACCGCTCCGAGCGGATATATCAGGCGATGCTTTCCCGCGGCTTCAACGGCAACCTGATGTCAACCAAACGATATGCACTCTCCTTCTTTGATATTATCTTTGCGGTCATTGCCGTGTCGGTTTTTCTTCTCCTCAGGCAATATAATATTGTCATGATAATCGGGACGCAGGTCACAGGAAGATTCTTGCCATGAGTGATCAATGAGCCACCATATTGTCGAATTCCATGATGTGTATTATCAGTACCCTGACGGGACCGAGCCGCTCAGGGGTGTCTCCTTCAGGATAACGCATGGAGAGTCGGTCGGAATTGTCGGCGCTAACGGTGCCGGGAAATCCACACTCCTGCTGCATATGAACGGATGCCTGTTGCCCTCGAAAGGGACTATTGATGTTGGCGATCATCAGGTGAACAAACAGACCCGAAAAGAGATCCGAAAGAAGGTCGGGATGATATTCCAGAACCCCGATGACCAGCTTTTTATGCCGACGGTCTTTGATGATGTTGCATTTGGTCCGCTCAATCTCGGGCTCAGTCCCGACAGGGTGAAGGCGCGGGTTGAGGCATCGCTCGAAAGGGTCGGTGCACTGGCATTAAAAAACAAACCGCCGCACCATCTTTCGGGCGGGCAGAAGAGCGCTGTGGCAATTGCATCGGTCCTCGCAATGCAGCCAGACATCCTGGTGATGGATGAACCTGCAGCCAGCCTTGATCCCCGGGCCAGGCGGGACCTCATCAATCTTCTGAATGATTTTGAGCATACCAAGATCATTGCCTCTCACGATCTTGATCTAATCCTTGATGTCTGCGATCGATGTATTGTTATCAAAAACGGGAAAGTAATGGCAGACGGTCCTTCAGAAATGATTCTTGCTGATAAGCCCCTGCTGGAGGAAAACCATCTTGAACTGCCTCTGTCCATACAGGGACGGACCAGGCGAAAAAAAGGAGGAAGAATGAACGATATTCAAAAATTGCATCACCTTATTGAACACTGGCTTGAGCACAATCAGGAACATGCCAGGACCTATAGTGAATGGGGAGACAAGGCCGGGACTGCAGGCAAGCCTAAGCTTGCTGCTCTTCTAAAAGAGATAGCGCAAAAGACAACAGATATGGATGCCCTCTTCCGGCGTGCTGCAGAAGCCTGCAGATAGGCGGGATTCTAATGAAGGTCATCAGCAGGAAGACGCTCTGGAAAGGCCATTATCTCCGGAGCGTTCTGGTCGAATACCTTGACGAAAGAGATCATAATCCGCCTCCGGGAGCTGTCCCAAAGGTCCGGAACTGGGAGACGATCGAGAGAATAGGCTGCAACGGGGTTGTGGTCATCGTACCGTTTACCGACGACAATGCGGTCATTCTGATCAGGCAGTACCGGCCGCCGGTGGACGGTTATGTTATAGAACTGCCGGCCGGCCTGATAGATATTGGAGAGACGCCAGAGGCATCCGCCCGCAGAGAACTGACCGAGGAGACCGGGTATGCTGCAAGGAGCATGGATTTTCTGATCTCCGGACCGGCCTCGTCCGGGTCGTCATCCGAGATACTTGATGTTTTTGCTGCCTCGGGATTGACCTTTGTCGGCATAGGCAAACGGGACGAGGCCGAAAATATGGAACCCATCACAATACCGCTGGAGATGCTTGATGAGGAGGTCGCCCGGCTTGAGCAGAATGGAAATTACATTGACCTGAAAGTCCATGGCATGATCAGGCTGGCCAAGGTTTTTCTGGAGAAGAAATCATCAGCTCGAAATCTCTAGTTTTCTGGCACCGGTGAGTCCAGAGATATCGCTGATGATCTCCTTCATCCTCACCCCGTCCTTGGCAGAAACTGTAAAGACAAAGGTCTTTTCCTTTTCAGGGATTTTAACCTTGTAATCCATTTTAATGATGTCAAAACCCCTTTTTTTAAAGAGCTCTGTGATTGCCTGCTCGTCGCCATTGTCATCAGTGACCAGGGTGACATATTTATAGATCAACCGGGGGATCCTGGATTCAAAGAGCCGCAGGACCCATAACGAAAAAAAAGTTATGATAAAACCTGCGATGCCGGCCACATACTGTCCGGCGCCGATAGCCAGCCCGATTGCGGAGACAATCCAGATACAGGCCGCAGTCGTCAGGCCCTGGATCGAGGCCCCGGTCTTGAGTATGACCCCGGCCCCGAGGAAGCCGACACCTGTCATTGCACCGGCAGCAAGACGGGTCGGATCAATCCGCGCATACGCCGGATTTGTCACGCCCTGGGTGTAATAGCTTTCAGAGATCATCATAATCAGCACACAGGCGACGCAGACCAGAAGCTGTGTCCGTAACCCTGCAGGTCTTCCGTGAGTCTGTCGCTCGAACCCGATAATCCCTCCGAGCAGGGTGCCCAGAAGCAGCTTGAAGATTATCTCATAGGTTGGAATCATTTATGAATTATAACAGATCTGCAACAGTGAGAAACTCGGACCAACCGAAAACAGCGGCCATTTGATATAATTACCCTTGGTGGAGAACACGAGCGACCAGAAGGGGAAGATCGCCAGAGCAGCAGGCATAATGTCTGCTGCTACCTTTATAAGCCGGATCCTCGGATATGTCAAGGATATGATCCTTGCGGGGTTCTTCGGGGCGACCGGTCTTTCAGACACTTTTTTTACGGCCTTCAGAATACCCAATCTGTTGCGTGAGCTGTTTGCCGAGGGCTCGATGTCCTCAGCCTTCATCCCGGTCCTGACAGAATACCGGCAGAAAAAAGGAGAGGCCGAGGCCCGGACCCTTGTCAGGATTACATACACATTTATCATTATTGTTGTCGGTCTCGTCTGCCTTGTCGGCATTGTCTTTTCTCCTGCCATTGTTGCGGCGATAGCCCCGGGGTTTCTGAAATCATCAGAGAAGTTTGCTGCGACTGTTCTTTTGACGCGTATCATGTTCCCGTTACTTCTTTTCATAAGTCTGGCGTCGCTGATTATGGGCGCGCTGAATACGAAGAGGGTCTTTTTTATTCCGACTCTTGCCCCTGCGATGCTCAATATAACTATTATCGCCATCGTTCTGTTCGGGGCCGGACTTTTCAGTCAGCCGATCATCGCGGTAGCTGCAGGCGTTGTTATTGGCGGGTTTGTCCAGTTTGCATTTCAGCTGCCTTCCTTTTTCAAAAACGGCTATAGCCTTGGTCTTAACACCTCATTCAGACATCCTGGACTCAGGAGGATGGCCATCCTGGTGGTGCCTGCAACCATGGCCCTTGCGGTAAACCAGATCAATATCATTGTGAGCAACGTGCTTGCGTCATACCTCCCTGAGGGCAGCATCACCTATCTTTATTATGCGATGCGGCTTATCCAGTTCCCTGTCGGCATTTTTGGTGTGGCGATGGGGATGGCGGTACTGCCGACCCTTTCAGAGCATGCGGTTAAGGGGGATTTCAGGCGGTTGCGGAATGATTTTTCGTTTGCCCTCCGTCTCCTGTTCTTTATTGCCGTGCCGTCCATGGCTGGACTTATCGCATTACGGGAGCCGATTATTAATCTCCTTTTCCAGAGAGGAGCGTTTGATTATGCAGCAACCAGAGGGACTGCTGATGCCCTTCTTTTCTATGCGCTGGGCATCTGGTCGATCGTTGGGGTCCGGGTGGTGACATCGACCTTCTATGCCATGCAGGACACGAAGACGCCTGTCAAGATTGCCGTCGCGGGGATGACCTCTAATATTCTCCTGAGCCTCATCCTGATGGGGCCGATGAAACATTCGGGCCTTGCCTTGGCGAATGCCCTTGCGTCAGGCATTAATTTCATGCTGCTAAGTTATTTCCTCAGGAAGAAACTCGGGCGGATGGATACACGCAGAATCGTGCGTTCTTTTCTGCGGATAGCGGCCGCATCCGTTGCCATGGGTATAGCAGGATGGGCGGCACTTCATGGTGAACTTTGGAGGGCGGGCGGTCACAGCGGCCTCAAGGCTGTTTATCTATTGCTTGCCGTGGCCGGCTGTCTGACTATGTATGCTGGTGTCAGCTATCTGCTCAAAAGCGAAGAGATGCAGTACCTGTATGATGTAGTCAGGAGGAAGCGTGCCGGATGGAACGGGACGGACGGAAGCCCTCAAATTGACTAAAGAAGAGGCTATATTTTAGAGTAGATAAACACCCAAGGAGGCGACTTTGGCTACAGGCGTAGAGGATTTAAGCAGCACAAAAAAACGGATTACGATAGAGATACCGGCTGACATCATCGAAAAGGAGTACAGCCGTTCTCTTGCGAATATACTTCAGAAGGCCAAGATTCCAGGCTTTAGACAGGGAAAGGCTCCGTTGAGCCTGATCGAAAAGAAATTTGGCGGAGATATTCGGTCCGAGATCCTTGATAAGCTTGTGCCTGAGCATTATTCACAGACGATGAAGTCGGCGACTCTGGTGCCGGTAGGGCTTCCGAGTATCGAAGGGACCCTGGAGATCAAGCGGGCCGAGCCGTTGGTCTTTTCGCTGACGGTTGAAGTCAGGCCGGAGATCAGCACTCTTACCTATACCGGCCTGAAAACGGACGATATACCAGTTGTTGTGACCGATGCCGAGGTTGAAGAGACAATCAAGGGTCTCCAGGAGGGTAGGGCCGTGTATGATGTCGTCGACCGTGAGATAAGAGAAGATGACCTTCTGGTCCTCGATTATCTAAAGCTCGACCCTTCAGGCGAAAATGAGATCACCTCGGCAAAGGACCAGGTTATGAATCTCGGGACCAGTCACGTTCCAAAGGGAATATCGGATGCGCTGGTCGGAAAAAAGAAGGGAGATGTTGTCGAGATTACCCTCCCGGAGGTTGAGGACGGAGAGATAAAGGACGAAGAAGAAAAGGGTGACCGGCTGAAGATTACTATAAAAGAAGTGAAGGAGCAGAAGGTTCCCCCTGTTGATGATGAGCTTGCCAAGGACTTTGGCCACGACAGCCTCGATGCGCTTCGGGACAAGGTAAAAGAAGGCATCATGCGCAACAAAAAAGAGGGCGCCGAGGGTAAACAGAAGGCCCAGCTTCTCGAGGCATTGATCGGGAAGCATGACTTTGACCTTCCGGAATCGCTTCTTGAAGCCGAGCTCGAAAATCTTGTTCTGAATGCAAGTCATTCAAAGGGGGAGATGCAGTCCGCGCCAACGTCAGCGGATCAAGCAACGGGTCATGCGGCAGACCCTGCAGCGGAACATGAAAGGCTTACTGCGGAGCTGAGACCAAAAGCAATCCGTAATGTAAAATCATCGCTGCTCCTTGAAATGATTGCCGAAAAGGAAAAGGTGACGGTGACTGAGGACGAGATAAAGAAGAGGATAGCGCTGCTTGCCAGGCATTTCAAGGCAACACCGGATGCAATTATCAATCTGTTCATGACCCGGGACGGCTCCCTTGAGAACCTTAGCAGGTCTCTCAGAGAAGAAAAGGTGCTGGACCTTGTCCTGGCAAAGGCTGAAATCAGCAAAGGAGAGTCAGTATGAGCGTTATACCTATTGTTATCGAACAGACAGGACGGACTGAACGGGCATACGATATTTACTCTCGGCTTCTGAAGGACAGGATCATTTTCCTGGGAAGCTCAATCGACGACT
>PLXX01000117.1 GCA_003153275.1 Nitrospiraceae bacterium
ACAGATTCTGCAGAAGAACCAGAAAAAATAGAAGTCTCCCCGGACCCCCGACCCGGTATTTTTCGAGAATCACAACAGTCAACAGGGCAAAGAGAAACGAAAAAAGCTGGGGCCGTTCACCTGAATACCACGTTAACAGTAGCGCCGTTAAATATAGGACTGCGGCCTTGACCGGAACGGATGTCTCCTTCATAGAAAACCATAGTATTGCAATTATCCCGGTAAATATCAGACCCTTAAGTATTACGATTGCTATAGGTCCATATACGGCAAAAAGCAGGTAGAAAAAGAGCTGGGCCAGCCAGTACTGCGAGAGGAGGAATTTTTCGGTCATGCTTCCGTCAGATCCCGTTGTGAAGGGATCGGTCCGTGGGATCTCCCTGTTCATGTAAATATATTCCCCTGTCTTTACCTGCCAAGGGAAATCGTCGTCCCATATCGGATATAAGTAAGAGACGAAAGTGCTAAAGAGAAAAAAGAGGGTAATGACCTTATATAATCTGGCCGATGACAGCTTAACCGACATAATTAAAATATAACATTACCAGGATTGTGGAAGATATCTCATAAAAAATTTTCTGTAAATCCGGTCATCTGCCTCCTTCAGGACCTGAACGATACATTTTTATGTCCGAACCAGCTTATGATCAAGGTAATTAAGGTGAGTATAGCCTGGGTAACGTAAAAGTTCATTTTCAGTATCTCGATGCAGAAAGGGAATGAAATGAAACCGATAGCCATCGGCACTGAGTATATGACATAGTAACGAAGGTATTCTTTTATGTAATTTCCCTTGGTCTTAAAGACAAAAAATTTGTGGCAGATATAGGCATTTGTAATATTTAAAACTGAAGTAAACGCCATTATAACGAGGTAATGCATTTTATCGGAAAGCAGGTAATAAAAAAAAGCCAAAGAGATATATGCAAAGATGGTATTCCATGCTCCGACGATGACAAATCTTATCGGTTTGCTGTTATAGCCCAGTTGGAGCGTTGTCCTAATCAAAATTAATACGTTCTTTCTCTATCACCAGCCACCGTTGGAAAAGGCGATTAAAAATAGCCCCGATATATTCTCCGATAATGCCGAGAAATATCAGAAGTACCCCGGCAATCTTATAGCCATCTTCCCACTTCCTCAAAAACTCAGGAATCAATTCCGGCGGGTCTTGCAGATCGGCAATAACCCCAATAACGGCGTCTCCCTTTGTTTGGAAGATGCCGGGCAACGGAGAACAATATACGCCAAAATTCTTTGCGTTCACAATAATTTTGACATTCTTATCATATGAGGCTATTTCTTTAAGTATCGTAACTGCCTTCTCCTTGTAAGCATTATCTATAAAAATATGCTCATAGCGATATCGTCCGAGGTTATCAAAAATCTGTTTAATCTTCGTATAGATATTTCTAATATTTTCTTCGTCATTGTAACAGGGTGTCATATTTCATAGCTGCTCCATGGCGTTGATAAATTCAGAAATGCAAACAAAGTAGAGGCCAATTCCTTTGTTCTCTCGATTTCTGATGGAGGAATATTTCACTTTATATTAAAGCTTCCGATTCAATCTCTTTCTCGTAATCTGGTTAGATAATCCTTTGCAGAACTCAAATTCCGTAGTATTTTCCACAAGGCAAAACCTAGTGTCTGCAGAACCCCCTAAATTCCCGCGGTAAAAATGCTACACTTGTGTAGCGCTCACGGAAATATTCTCTAACATCTGGTTCGTGCTTACCACCTCCTGGAACACAACCAGTCGTTACTCCTGCATCACAAAGAACGGATGGAGCATCGGTAAACGGGAAAAAAGCGTCTGCGGCGAAGGTTGCCCCTCTTGTGTCATGCCCACATTCTACAGCCCTAGCAACAGCTACTCTAACCGCTTCAACTGTCGAAGGACCACCACCGGCACTTAACAGCGCTCCGTCTTTAGCCAAAGCGACTTCATTTCCTCCATGGCTGGAGCCGAAAGCGACAGACCAGGCAGCTATAAGCGATGAAATTTCGGTTTCTGAAAAACACTGTCCTTCGAGTTGGCATTTTTTGAGATTCAGAATAAAAGCTGTGGGTGGCTGCCTAAGGAAACCGCCGCGCACTATGCGGTATTCAAATCCGGTTTTTTTCAATATTGGGGAACAAAGCGAGCTATTCTCAAACAATTTCCGCACCTTGCGTTTTCCTAAAACTGCAATTGCCTCTGAGGTAAAAGCAGGGGCCATCACCAAATCAAGCATCCAGCAGCCATCTCCAAGCAGACGCTCTCTGCGCTCGCTATTGGCCAGGGTTTTGGCGAGCTGCTCATCTATAGGAAAATTTGTCACCACTTCGCCGCCATATATAGAACGCGGATTTCCAAAAAGGGCTTTTTCAATAGCATGAGCTGCAGCAAGGTTGCTGACACCCATGCCATAGGCATTGCCATGCTTGGCTGCCACGCACAAATACGGAATCGACCTCGTATTCAGCTTAAATGATTCCGCTGCTAAACACATCGTCCGTAATATTGCATCGGCATCCGCCATATTTGTAAAGCAGGGCGGCTCTCCGGATACTTGTCTGAAATTAATCAGGGAAAGTGGATCATCTTCTCCTTCGGACGTGAAAACAGAAGCCGGAACTTGGTACGGATTCTCTCCGTTGAACAAATCATATAAAAAAAGACCTGGCAGCATGTCATATTTTTCTTTATCAGTTACAAGAGAGGAATAATGCCGTGCAATTTCGAAGGATGCCTTGTCAGCAAGTTCAATACGCAGGGCCTGAGGAACTTCTCCAGTGCCGGATAATGAGGACATAACTCTTTCCATATCGTCAATGCTCATGACCGCGGTGCGCCCGTCTTTAACTGCAAGCGCCTGAAGAGACCGTTCCCCCAAAGAATCTTTCTCTGTACATTAAATATGCCAAGCTCCATTAAAAATTAATTCTTTCTTTTTCGATAACCAAAGGCCGTTTTCTAACTTGAGTAAGAATAGCTCCAATATACTCTCCGATAATGCCAAGGAAAAACAATTGCACGCCGCCCAAGAAAAAGATTCCTATCACAAGTGGAGCCGTGCCCACCTGAAATCTGTTCCAATAGATTAACTTATAGATCAAATAACCGGACGAAACAAATAAACAAAATACTAACAATGCAAATCCAATGAAACTAGCGAGACGTAAAGGGACTTTTGAATGGTTTACAAAACCAAGCATTGCGTAATCGTATAGACTATAGAAATTATTCTTCGATTTGCCTTTCTCGCGTTTGGGTTGGGTATAAGGTATTTCTATCCTAGCCAAACCAAATTCAGCAATCAATCCACGAGTGTATGGATATGGATCGTCAAGTTCACGAGTGAGATCTATGAATTGCTTGTCATAGAGTCCGAAACCGGTACAGTTCTTAATTTGTTCTGTTTCCGATATTTTGGCAATAATGCTATAAAAAAGCTTCCTTAATAAGGACATAATTTTGTTTTCTTCACTTTTTATTTTAACACCAACTACGATTTTATAACCAACTTCCCAGTTTTTTATAAATTCCCTAATCATTTCGGGGGGATCCTGCAGGTCTGCAACCATTCCTATTACGGCATCGCCTTCGCATTGAAAGGCAACATGTTGTTGCGACCTAATAGGACCAAAATTCCGAGTGTTGACAATCAGCTTAACATTTTTATCATTCTTAGCTATGCGCTTCAAGATTTCCACTGTTTGATCAGTAGAAGCATTATCAATAAATAGATGCTCATAATTATATTCGGGCAAAGTGTCGAAGACTCTCTTAACTTGAGTGTAGACGTTTTCAACATTAGCTTCTTCGTTAAAACATGGGGTAAAGACCGATATTTTCTTCCTAACCATCATTAATTATCCCTTCTCATTAGTGATCCTTCTTCTTTTGGGAACTGCATAACAAACAAGTTCCCAACACTCTTCTGCATAACGTCTTAAGAAAAAATCATATTGGTCGGAGACTGATTGCATGAATAGAGGTACCTGCCATAAATGGCCTTGTTGATGATAGAGGCATATTGCCCAGGCCGAGGCGCATTTTTTAATAAGGTCTCTTGCCCCGATAAGCGCATCCATTTCTGCGCCTTCAATATCCATCTTAACATAAGTAGGTTCCGCATCCGGCAATATCCTACACAGGGGCAGACCTTCGACCTCGATCTTCCCTGATGCGCCAGCTGAGGATGTAACGGTTCCAGTGGAATCAAAGCGCAGCCTTCCCTCTTGTGCCGCAGCTGCGGCCTCTCGCAAGATGATTTTGCTCCTTAAGCCGTCCTCCAAGGTGAAGACGTATTTTCGTAACTTTCGAAAGTTATCTGGGTCAGGTTCCAGCGCAATTATATTTCTAAATTTATCGCCGCGCAACTGAAGAAAGGTTCTCACTACATCCCCATCAAATGAGCCGCAATCCATAAACACTTCATCATTGCGAAAGGAAATGAGGTCCGTCGGAAAATACATCTCATGCGCGGGCCTATGTGCAGGCAGGCTATCGAAATCAAGCAAGAGTCTCCACCGCAATTGCGCAACGTATTCCTGCTTCGATTTCTCATCAGCCCACAGTGAGAAGGCCCTTTCCACGCTTTCAGCTTCAGTATAAATACTATGAGGAAAATCCAGTGCGCAATAGGGCAAGAATGTCTCAGCATATCTCCAAAAAAGATAAGCAAAAGGGACGACCATTGTGCAGTTCATCTCTTTCAGTTGCTGCCTGACAGCCGAACCATTATAAATCGTAACAACAAATACTGCCTTATCGCTAAAACGCTGAACGGCTTCCAAAGGAGGGAGGACCTTAAGACCATAAACAGAGCGATTCCAGAGATTCGGACTATTGTCTGTAAATGCCACCGGTTCTATGTTCAGGCTCCGAAGCCCCTTAAGAGCTCTCAGCCCGAGGGCTCCGCTTCCGAATAAGACGATTGATCCTGCATGACTGCCGGCCACTTTGTCAAACATGTCCCTTGAGCGGTCCACGACAAATGCGGGATCTGTGCTTAATAATTCTCTCAGTTCTTTTCCCAGATCTGAAATCGGCAAACAACAACTCCTTTCGCATATACCACTCCGCAGTATTACGATTACAATTTACTCATTAATCTTGAATCCAGTGCCATATAACCCATGGCTCCGAATTCATAAATATCCAATCTCTATTTTCGCAGCACGGTCATGTAGATGGGATAGTGTCCCTGCAACGCAACGATTATACGACCGATCCAGTTACGCCTGTTAATGAGTTGTATCAGCGAGATCAACTTACCTATCTTTCCAGCTACCGTCGGCTTTTCGAAGCTGAATGCATTTGAAAGCCGCTCAAGGAAAACATCCTCGCCAAGGGAAAGTAGCCGGATCGGATATGCTTGCCCAACGCCTGCCAACGTCCTTCGGCACCAACGAGGATTGATGCCGGTCTTGAGAGTTCGTGCGAATGCAGGATCCCTGCGATAAAGACGCACCCAAAGGGGCAGCATTCCCCCGAACAAGATCGGCGGCTGAAGAATCATGTAATGTCCCTCAAAATATGACAAATAGTTTGGCATCTCAAAGTGGAGTATACCCCCCGGCTTTAGGACACGGACTGCTTCCATCAAGACACGCTGTGGGCCTTGAGTATGCTCCAGAACATTTGCCGAGTAAACGATGTCGAAAGACTCATCTTCAAATGGCAGGTTTTCGCCAAAACCAGCGATGATCCGGGAGGGGTCGATTCCGTTGTCGCTCAGCAGACGTCGGGAAGCTGCAAAAGAATTGCCGAAACCCTCGCCGTCAGCCTCCAGACCGTATCCGTCAACTCCGAAGTGCTTGATCCAGGCCGCGAGATTTGTGCCAAAGCCGGACCCGATCTCAAGAAGCTTCTTTCCCTCAAGAGATACATACCGCTGAAGCAATTCCGCTCGACCGATTGACTTGGCCGCATCCAGATGCTCCGCGCCGCCTTTGGCCCTGTCAATACGGTTTAGAGGTTCAAAAAAAGTGCCAACTGAAGAGACAGCCATTTCAAGAACCTCTGGATCAACAACTAACAAGCGCTTAGCGGATTTTGTCATGTCGCAGTCCAGCCCCCGTAGATAAACAGTGCTTGCGATGCGGGTTTATCATCGTGTCCGCTTTCTTTATATATACCGCGAAAAATCATTCCGATTACAATTTCTTGATTAATCTCGAATCCGGGACCGCATAGCAGACCACGTCCACAAATTCATCGACATATCGCCTCAAGAAAAAGTGATACCGACCAGCTGACAACGAGTGGATGAAGAGCGGGAGTCTCCACAGGTGATCCTGACAGTGATATACGCAAATTGCCAGGACAGGCAAATGACTTTCAATGATTCCCCTCGCTCCCTTTAGGGCGTCCGGCTCAGCGCCCTCTATGTCCATCTTAATATACGTCGGCGGGCAGTCATTCAAGACCTCATCAAGCGGGACGCATTCCACTTCAATAGAGCCGCCTCCGCTTACCGATGATGACACGCTGCCAAATGCTTCGAAACGCAATCTTTTTTTGCGCGCTCCCACTGCCGATTGCCACAGCGCTATATTTTTGCTTATGCCATGGGATAGCGCAGAGACATACTCGCGAAGCCTGTCAAAGTTGGCCGGGTCCGGTTCAAAAGCTACTATCCTGCTAAATGAGTTTTTTTGATGAAGCAAAAACTTCCTTATCGTGTCACCGTCAAAGGCGCCACAATCGATAAAGACCTCATTTTGAGACAAGGTAAAAATATCATCAGGGAGATATGTCTCGTGAAGAGCAGCAGGTGGCAATTCACCGAAATCCAGTGATAAAATCCATTTTAGTTGTGCAACATACTCGTTCCGCGAATCTTCATCGGCCCACAGAGCAAATGCCTTCCGCACATCTTTAGCCTGCTGGTTAACTTTATTTGGCGCATCCAGCCGGAAGTGTGGCAAAAAAAGCTCTGGGTATTTCCAGAATAGAGGGACGAATGAAACAACCTTCTCGCAATCAAGTCCTTTTAAAAAATGCGTGATGTCTTGGATAAGGCGTTCACTTCCAAGATTCCATATCGCAACGACAAAGGCCGCTTCCTTCCCGAAACGTCGTGCCGCATCGATCGGGGAAAAAACACGGATTCCGTCAACTGCAGCATTCCAGAGCGACTTGTTGTTATCGGCAAAGGCGAGTGGCTCGATGCCGACCTTCCGCAGACCAGCGGCCGTTTTTCTGCCCAAACTGCCGGCACCGAATATGACGATTGAATCATTGAATGGCGAAGAAAGCTCATCAAAGAGGGAGCGCTCACGACTCAGAACAGATGATATGTCTTCACTTAGCAGGTTTTCAAGCTGAACTTCTAACGCAAAGTCACTGCTAATCATGAGGTTTGCTTTTCTGCAATCATATTTTCCGCTAGCTCCTCGACTGGAAGATAAGGCCACATATCTTCCAGCGGCTTTGATGTCATCCCTCCGTCAGGCATTTTCATGGCCTGTACTTTCGGTGCAGTAACATGTGCCTGAGTCACTTTCACACTGCAAATTACGGGATCGCCGCCGTCCAGGGTCCTGGCAATAGCATCCGGAAGGTCCTGATGGGAAACTGCCCGCTCATGGCGGATGCCATATGCTTTGGCAATTGCGCACAGGTCGGGCATTGTAAGCCCGCTGCCGGGATCAGAACCAACATGAAAACCGTCGAACATATTGTTCTGTGTCGCCCTGATGCTGCCATAGCCGTTGTTTTCGAGAATAAACATTTTGATTGGAAGCTTCAAAAGTACCACGGTTTCCAGTTCCTGGATATTTAGCTGAAATGCCCCATCGCCGTTGATCAGGATTGTGCGTCTGAGGTTATTTGCAATACAAGCGCCAACTGAGTACGGGAGACCGAAGCCCATCGAGCCTAAGCCTGCGGCGTTTCTGACTTTTTGCCCTTTTTTTATGCGCATAGCCTGATATGTAACCTCTCCAGCTGCCCCAGCGCTTTCCGGTGTGATGACGTCATCTGAGGCAAGCTGCTGAAAGAGCATATCGGTAAACACATACAGATTAATGTTGTCGCTGCAATGGTGGTATTCATCCAGGACGACAGGGTACCGCTCCTTGAGTCTCCGGCAGTATGATAGCCAGGCGCTCCGGTCCCGTGATTGAATGTCTGCTTGCATTTTGCATAGGGCTTGCAGAAAGTCACGGGCATCCGAGGCAACTGGAATATCGATGTGGCTGATCTTCCGGATTTCGGCTGAGTCAATATCAACCATCACCTTCCTGGCATTTTTGCCAAAACCGGCGTGGTTGAATGCGGTAACACTGGGATCGAGGCGGCTTCCCAGAATGAGCAGAAAATCGCAGTTCTGCACGATAAAATTTGCCGAGCGACACCCCATAATTCCCGGACTCCCAAAATTTAGGGAGTGGGTATAATCGAGCATATCGATCGTTTTCCATGTAAGCAGCATCGGGATCTGATTGGTCTCTGCAAAACGACACAAGATTTCCTGTGCATTTGCCAGCTTGACCCCGTTTCCGACCAAAATCAGGGGACGCTCAGAGGCATTCAAAAGTGCAATAATCCCGGCTATCGAAGAGGACATCCGGCTGTAATTGTTTTTATCCTCGCTAGGTAAAAATCCCTGCAATTGCGTCTCGTCAATAAGCGCTGCCTGTACATCGAGGGGAATGTCCAGCCAAACCGGCCCCATCCTTCCGCTGGTGGCATTATGCCAAGCCTTTTCCAGATGATACCGGATTTCGTTTGGTTCCAGCACGGTGACCGCGTATTTGGTTATGCACGATACTATGGAGACAATGTCGACTTCCTGGGATCCCATCTGACGCACGCCGCTGCTTCCCTTGAGGTCAGGACGCTTGGCCTGCCCTGAGATAAACAGACAAGGGGTTGAATCAATGTAAGCTGCGGCCACTCCGGTAATGGTGTTGGTGCCACCCGGACCAGAGGTTACCAGACCCACGCCGGGGAAATTGGTATTCTGGCCATAGGCTTCCGCAGCGATGGCAAGGGCGTGTTCATGTAAAAAACAGGTGTATTCTAAAGTCTTGCAGCGGCCCAGGGAATCATCCAGATGCATTGCTCCTCCACCGGGCAGCATAAAAACATGACGCACACCTCTGGCTACCAGGAACTGCATCACATAATCAGAAAGTTTGATCATTATTAATGATGTGCTCCTTGTTCCAATTTACTCTCCTGCGCCATTTGAAATATAAGATGATCAACCAATTCACGTACAGCTCCTTGGCCTCCTGCTGACTTGGTTACTAAATCCGCTATTTTTCTTGCTGTCTCATGAGCAGTTGCCGGTGCAGCAGCAAATCCAGCCAATTCAAGGGCTGATGCGTCATTGATATCGTCCCCCATAAAGCAGACTTGATCCAGGCCAAAATTGTATTTTTGGGCAAAGGAGTTCAAAGCCGAAGCCTTATCCTTGCATCCCCTGTAGATATCAACAATACCCATTTTTTGAGCATAACGGTCGATGAGCGGAGTGTCCTCCCCGGAAATGAGAGCAAATATCAGGCCGGCCTTTTTCCCAACCGATATACCCATAATATCCAGAAAGGAGAACTTCTTGTATTCCTCACCACCAGTGCCCCATATAAAGGTGCCGTCTGTCAATACGCCGTCAACATCCAGCGCGACCGCCCTTATCTTATTCACGGATTTATCCCTTGCGCCTCAGTTTCTTGATTATTGGGACCTCACGCTCAATTACCCGCTTAACACTATCTCCCATGGCCATCTCCGTTATTCGTATGCCTGAAACCATTTTTATTATGCCTCCGGGGCCAAGAGAGGCTGCCTGATCTGACCCCCGCATAGCCCGATCAAGAGTTATATGACGCTCCACGACACAGGCCCCAAGGGCCACAACCGCAACAGATGAAGGAATGCCTGTCTCGTGACCAGAATAGCCAACCGGAAGCCCATACCTTTCCCTCAGCACAGGAATAACAGACAGATTGAGTTCATCATAATTGGCAGGATAAGTACTGGTTGCATGCAGGATCACGAGATCTTTTTTGCTTAGGACTTCGACTGCATGGTCAACCTGCTCCAGGGTGCTCATACCGGTCGAAAGTATGATCGGTCTTCCTTTTGATCTGGTATGTCTCAGGAGAGCGTCGTCTGTTAAGCATGCAGAGGCTATCTTATAGCATGGCACATCGAACTGGTCAATGAAATCCACAGAGGCTTCATCCCAGCATGACGCGAACCATGGGATACGCTTTTCCTTGCAATAGCGGTCTATTTCCTTATACTCTTCAAATTCAAACTCCAAGCCGTATTTAAGATCTCCGTTAGTATGCCCAAAAGGACTTTCCCGTGGGACAGCCAAGTCTTCAGGTTTGTAGACCACATCGATCGTGCGCTTCTGAAACTTGACCGCATCGCATCCGGACAATTTTGCCAAGTCTATCAGTTTCTTCGCAATATCGATATCGCCATTATGGTTAATCCCAATTTCAGCAATTATATAGGAGGGATGCCCATCCCCAATTTCCCTGTTGCCAATCCGTACTGAAGTCATCTTCTCATTCCCCCTCTATATAGTATTGACTATTATTGTCATAATGACAATTATTGTTACCGTGATTGGGTTAATAACCAAGAGATTGTTCTCTCAATTGCATCTTTAAGGTCTACTCTCTGACTTAAACCCAACTCATCGTGTGCCCTTCGTACAGACGGGACATATCGTTCGGCAGGCCCGCTTCGGGAAGTTTTTTCTGAAATACATACTTTAGGACTATGCAAAAAATCTGCCAAAGTCCTAGCTATCTCTGCTATTGTATATTCTTTCTCGGAGCCCACATTATAAGGCCGCCCTGACTCTCCCTTAAAGAGAATTGTCCATAGCCAAATGGCAAGATCTGCTGCATAGAGATAAGATCGGTAAGGAGTTCCATCCCCTTTCACTATGATCGGTTCGTTCTTTATAACATTACGGATAAAATTGCCTATTGCATAATTGGCATCAAGCGGCATATAAGGACCAACAAAACTGAAACAGCGGGCAATTTTTGCAGCAAAGCAGTATTTCTCGGCATACTCCCTGCACAAGTCTTCGGCAGTTTTTTTCCCCTCCCCATGTGCAAACCTGAACTGCGAAGTATCCCGGACGCCTTCGTAGGTTTCAGGTATATGCGGTAAATCCGTAGGTTGATGACCGTAAACACTACCTGAACTCGTGTAAAGAAAATTACTGGCCCCACAATGTCTCGCAAAGTCCAAGGTATGCTTAGCAGACTGAATAATAGCATTTTTAACATTTTCAGGGGCATCTTTTGAACTGCTGTAATTGACAGCCTCATTTGAGGCATGAATTACGAATGAATATTCTCCATCCGGGAAATCAAAACTATGTACATCACCGGCATGAAATTGAATCGAGGGATTGGCCGCCAGATGAGGCGTTTTTTTTTGGAAGCGTTCAATGTTGCGGGTCAAAACTGTTGCAGAGGCATTCAGTCCAAGACTTTCATTGGCCCATAAGAAACTCTCGAGCAGCCAGCAACCGAAAAATCCGGTTCCCCCGGTAATAAATATCCGCTTGCCCCGCAGGTCTCCCCACAGAACACTTGTGTCTTCGAGTATGCTTCCCAGATCTTTTTTTAGTATGTTTTCCATTGCCATCCAGTCGCCCATATCAATATAAAAGAAGTCAAAACTCTATTCTCATATCATCTTCAGCCGCAATAGTGTTTTGAAATGTCTCTTGAGCTTCTCTTTCGGCCACTTTTCTTTCCCCCAGTGTTTTGTAGATGCTTGCATCAAAGTGAACAAGAGCCAGCTCTTTTGCTCCTGCCTCTTTCGCGATCCTGGCGGCGGTCCCCGGATTCAGGTGAGGCCATTCAGGGTTTTCCTGCCCACTTTTGAATGCACATTCTGTAATAAGGAGGTCCGCGTTTCTGGCCAGCATGACGGCATTTTCACAGTAGCCGGTATCCGGACAATATGCGATGATTTTTCCATCCGTTTCTATCCTATACCCCAATGTCAGCGAAGAATGTCTGAGTTGAAGAGCGCGAACCGGGATAGGGGCGAATACCTCATCCGCGGGCAGTTCATGGATTTCCGCGGGAAAAGGGAGTTGATCGATCGGGACAGTAAAGGGTCTGTTGATTATGGTATTTAAGATCTCTTTAGCCCCGGTCGGGCCAAAAATCAGCATTTTTTTGACCTGCTTCATCTTATTCAGGGTATGAAGACCGGCAATATGATCCAGGTGAAAATGGCTCAAAAAAAGGATCGTATCCTTAGCAATCTCGACATGATCAGCAAATTTATGAAGACCATTACCTGCATCAAAAATTATGTTATAGTTCCTGGTTTTCAGTAAAATACAAACGGTATTTCCGGTGTCAGTGTCGTACCAACCATTGGTTCCAAGAAAAATGATCTCTGTCATCTGCCTGCTGCAAATTGTTTTGTAAGTGAGATGATAAAGTCGAGCATCTCTCGTGTCATCCCCGGGTAAACACCGAACCAGAACGAACAATTTGTAATCGTCTCAGTATTGCTCAATTCACCGACAACTCTGTAGCCTGAGCGGTTTTCCCTCATCTCATCGAAGCAGGGATGCTTTATAATGTTGCCGGCGAAGAGTGGTCTTGTTTGTATTCCGTTTTTCTCAAAGTCTGCTACGATTTCGTCTCTCGTAAACCCGGCATTCTTCTTGACAGTGAGCAGAAAGCCGAACCAGCTCGGTTCAGAGTTTTCAGCAGGTTCCGGCAATACGAATTGGGATGTCAGGTCGTCCAGCCCTTTGCGGAGGAACAACCAGTTCCGTCTCCTTGCCCGAATAAATTCTGGTAATTTTTCCAGCTGTGCGCATCCAATTGCGGCCTGCATTTCCGTGGCCTTGAGATTATACCCGAAATGGGAATATACATATTTATGATCGTACCCTCTTGGGAGTTCACCGAATTGCTGATCAAAACGCTGACTACAGGTATTGTCACGGCCAGAGGGACACCAACAGTCCCGACCCCAGTCCCTGAATGATTCGACCAGTCTCTTGAGCTGCGGATCGTCCGTATACACGGCTCCACCCTCTCCCATCGTGATATGATGGGGGGGATAAAAGCTTGAGGTGCCGATATGTCCGATTGTCCCAGTGTACTTCCACTCGCCGTTATACAGATATTTCGACCCGAGGGCATCGCAGTTGTCTTCGACAAGCCAAAGGTCATGCTTGTCGCAGAAATCCCTTACCTTCTGGATATCAAAAGGGTTCCCGAGGGTATGTGTGAGCATTACCGCCTTTGTCTTATCAGAAAGGGCTGACTCCAACATGGAAAAGTCCATATTATATCCCGTAAGAGTAATATCCAGAAAGACCGGAACAGCTCCGTACTGGATTATCGGGGCCACGGTTGTTGGAAAGGCCGCTGCAACAGTAATTACCTCGTCACCCTTCCTGATCCTCCTGACACCAAGTTTTGGGGATGTCAGGGCCATAAAGGCGAGAAGATTGGCCGAAGATCCCGAATTTGTCAGGGAGCAGTACTTTGTTCCGAGGAACTTTGCAAAATCTTTTTCGAATTTATCTGCATACCGGCCTGCGGTCAGCCAGAAATCCAGGGAAGCGTCGATAAGCGCTGCGATCTCTTTTTCGTCAAATACCCGGCCTGCATATCCTATTCGGTCTCCAGGAGAAAAGACGGTGGTTTCTTTATGCTTGAACTCATAATATTTTATCGCTGCCTCAATGGCTTCTCTTCTTAAAATGCTGTCTAGATCAGGTGATTCTTTCACGTTATGCCTCAGGTGAAGTTTTTGAATACTCTTCAATCTGTTGTAGGCAGACTTTTGTTAAATCTTTGCCTTCCTGATATGCTTTTGTCCACTCGATGATACTGTCAAGAGCTTTTTCAAGGTTCCAGCGTGGATGCCAGCCGAGTGCTGATTTTGCCTTGGAACAATCCAGTTTAAGGCAATGCGCCTCGTGTGGTTGCGTGGTTTTGTCAATCAGATAAGAAGCGCTTTGGCCCCATTTTGAGCATAATTGCTGCACAAGCCATTCAACGGGTCTGGCATCGTGATCATCTGGACCGAAGTTCCACCCGCCGCAGTAACCGGCTCCCTCCTTATATAGTTTCTGGGCAAGAAGGAGATATCCTCTCAAAGGTTCCAGCATGTGCTGCCATGGTCTGATCGCTTCCGGGTTCCTGATAATTATCTTGTCTCCCTTTAATAATGCCCTTACACAATCGGGAATGAGTCTGTCGTCAGCCCAGTCCCCTCCACCTATTACGTTGCCGACCCTCGCCGATGCTATGGCCATTCCGTGTCTATCGGATTTCTCCGGATTGAAAAAGGAGTTTCTGTAGGCTGCAGTAACAAGCTCAGAGCATGCCTTGCTGCTGGCATATGGGTCATATCCGCCAAGCGGTTCATTTTCGCGGTATCCCCAGATCCACTCTCTGTTTTCATAGCATTTGTCAGAAGTAACATTAATAACTGCTTTGACCGTGCTGCTTTTTCTGACCGCCTCAAAGAGGTTGACAGTGCCCATAATATTTATCCCATATGTTTCTACCGGGTTTTTGTATGATTTGAGGACTAGAGACTGGGCAGCCATATGAATAACAACTTCTGCAGCGGATTTGCTCATTTTCATGGCCAGCTCTGAGCTGTCACGTATATCTGCTATTTCTGACTGCATGATTTCATCAATTCTGCAGAGACTGAAGAGATTCGGTTCCGTAGGCGGCGTTAGTGCATAACCTGTTATTTCTGCACCGAGTGAATGGAGCCATAAAGAGAGCCAGGAACCCATAAAGCCCGTATGGCCGGTTAAGAAGACCTTTTTGCTTTTCCAGAAACCTCTGTCAATCATGATAGCTCATATACTGCTGACCAGGATTATTCCCAGACCTTCCAGGGCGCTTTCCCTGATTGCCAGAGAGACTCCAGATGATTTTTGTCCCGTATGGTATCCATGGCATACCAGAAATCCTGGTGTCTGTAAGCCATCAGCTCACTGTCACGGGCGAGTCCTTCCAGCGGCTCTTTTTCGAAAAGAACATCGTCGCCGTCGCCGGCGATCCTGTCAACTGCCGATGGCTCGACAACAAAAAAACCGCCGTTTATACTGGCGCCTTCTCCTGCCGGCTTTTCCCGAAATGCCGTAACAGTGTTCGCAGCATTGATATCCAATGCGCCGAAGCGTCCAGAAGGTTGAGTGGCTGTAACGGTTACAAGCTTGCCGTGTTCCTTATGGTATTTCAGAAGATCAGCAATATTAACACTGCTGACTCCGTCCCCATAGGTCAGCATAAATGTCTGGTCACCAATGTATTGGGCTACTCTCTTAATCCTTCCGCCGGTCATTGTATTTAAGCCCGTATCTATTAGAGTAATTCTCCAGGCTTCAGCCTTACAGTTGTGAACTTCAATTTTGTTGTCCCTGAGATCAATAGTGACATCAGACTGATGGAGGAAATAATTCGCGAAATACTCTTTTATAACATACCCCTTATATCCAAGACAGATAATGAAATCATTGAAGCCGTAATGGGAATAGATCTTCATGATATGCCATAGAATAGGCTTTCCGCCTATTTCTACCATAGGTTTCGGCTTTAGATCAGTTTCTTCACTCAACCTGGTGCCGAGACCGCCGGCAAGTATGACTACTTTCATCTCATGCTCCCAAAGAGGATCCTGTATTCGACTATATCTGATATGAGTGCCATCGATAGAAACCTTACGTTAAATATATCAAATAAGTCGAGGATAATAATAGCTGGAATTTACCATGAAATATTATAGTATATAATGTAGATTGATATAGCGTTGTTTAAGATGCGCAATGTAATAAACGTCAGGCATGTAGACTGACCTGACTGCTGCACGAACTTAAAATTATCCATCCGGGAGGAAGCATGACAATGAAAAACAGAGGATTCACCTTGATCGAACTCCTGATGACTGTTGCAATTATCGGCATCTTGGCCAGTATTGCTATCCCAATGTTTATCGGCCAGAACACGAAGGCCAGAAGAACGGAGGCATCCACGAACCTTCAGAACATTGCTTTGATTGAGGCGGGGATGTTTGCCGACAGCGGTGTCTTTGTGGCTGGTGATACTACTACGGCAGCGAACGTTACTGCTCTGAAAACCGCATTGCCTAAATTTCAGCCCGGCGCTGTTGGGGCAACTGGACTTTATGACGCCTTGTTTTATACTTACACAATAACCAATGTCGCGGGGGTTGGTCTGCCGACTCCTGTGGCGCTTCCCTNNCAACTACCCCTTGTTTCATCGCTACCGCCTCAGGAAAGGCTGGTACAAGAGTAAGTGGAGATAAATTTGCCATAGACTGCAATAACAACAAAAACTTCTGATTCTGGATCTCTATTGGGGTGCATACGTAATTCCGCAAAAGTCTCACTCACTTTCCTCTATGAAAGCCCTTGTGACGCCCTGACGAGTAATCAGGGGTCAGTCGTCTCCTGCTGTGTTAAAATATAAGGATGTCCAGCCGTGATTTGATCATTGAGGGTGCTCGTCAGAACAACCTCAAGAATATTAACCTTACACTGCCCCACGATAAGGTGATCGCAGTCACCGGCGTGTCCGGTTCTGGCAAATCGTCACTCGCGTTCGACACCATTTTTGCCGAGGGCCAGTGGCGGTTCATAGAATCACTCTCAACCTACGCAAGAATATTCCTCGAAAAGCTCGACAGGCCTGATGTTGATGCCATTATGAACATCAGGCCGGCAGTCGCCCTTGAGCAGAAGAACCCGGTGAGGGGCTCACGCTCGACGGTCGGCACACTGACTGAACTTTACGAATTTTTCAGACTTCTGTACGCAAAGGTTTCAACCCCGTTCTGCCCGGGGTGCGGCGCGGAGATAAGGAAATGGGATCCGTCTCAAATCGTCCGTCATCTTATTGAGCATGAAAGCGGTGAAAAAGCTGTCGTGCTCTTTTCGTCGGGGGAGTCACTTGCAGAGCTCAGCAGCAAGGGCTTTGCCAGGGTCTGGATTGGCGGCGGCATACAAGACATTGCCGACCTGAAAGACAGCAATGAGCTCCCTGTCCAAAACCGGGCTCCGGGCTTGGCTCAAAGTCGGATAATGGGTCGGGTAAAAGACAAGAAGAAAAAAGATAAAGACTCAGCACTACATACTCAGCACCCGGTACATGAGGTAGTGCTGGACCGGCTTGTTGTCAGAGATGATGCCCGTCTTTCCGACTCTGTTGAGATGGCCTGGAAAGAGGGAAACGGAAAGATAAAGATCGTTGTCTTTGATCCAGTTGATATGGCACTGTCCAGAGTCCATGGTTTTACTTCTGAAAATGCCTGCGAGACATGCGGCATCACTCTTCCCGAACCCTCTGCCATGCTCTTTTCATTCAATCACCCGGTGGGGGCCTGCCCTGAGTGCAAGGGCTTTGGGAACACCCTGCGCTACGATGAGGACCTGATCATTCCTGATCAGGCTCTTTCTCTTGCGGAGGGCGCGGTTGAACCCTGGACCAAGCCGGCCAATAAGTGGTGGAAGAAGCAGCTCGACACGAAGGCCACGAAGAGCGGACTTGACCTGAACAAGCCCTATGCGGCCTTCACCGATGAGGAAAAGGCCCTTTTATTTAAAGGGACCAAAGGTTTTTATGGTATAAATGATTTTTTTGAAGACCTTGAGGCACGTAAATACAAGTTGCATGTCAGGGTATTCCTTTCGCGGTACCGCAGAGGCGTCACCTGTCCGGTATGCCAGGGCAAGCGGCTGACAAAAGAGGCGCTCGCATATAAGATCGGTGGGCTCGATATTGCCGATCTCAGCAGGCTGTCGATTGCTGATTGCGCCTGTTTTTTTGCTGATATAGATCTGTCGCCTTTCCAGAAGGATGTCGTCAGGGAACTCCTGCGACAAATAACCATGAAGCTTTCTTTTCTCCAAGAGGTGGGACTCGAGTACCTCAGCCTTGACCGGTATGGCAAGACGCTTTCAGGGGGAGAATTTCAGAGGATCAATCTTTCGAACCAGCTCGCATCGCGGCTTACGGGTACGCTGTACGTTCTGGATGAGCCGACAGTTGGACTTCATGCCCGCGATACCGAAAGGGTCTCGAGGATTATGCGTGATCTTGCGGAGCTGGGCAATACCGTTATTGTTGTCGAACATGACATGGGCGTTATCAGGGCCGCCGAATGGATCGTTGAACTGGGTCCGGGCGGGGGGCATAAGGGGGGTGAGGTGATGTATTCAGGGCCTGCGGCTGACTTTGTAAAGCAGGACACCCTGACCGCCCGCTATGTCAGGGGAGACGAAAAGGTAGGGATGCGGCAGAAGCGGCGGCGGTTTACGGAGAACCTGACTCTGTATGGTGCAAGGGGCAATAATCTGAAGCAAGTGGACTTCAGCATCCCTCTGAGAAGTCTCAGTGTCGTCAGCGGGGTTTCAGGCTCAGGCAAGAGCAGTCTGGTCGTGGACACGTTCTACAGGGTGCTGGCAAAGAAATTCCGGATCGGGAGCGAACAGCCTCTTCCCTATGAGAACGTGGAGGGCGACCAGAACCTGTCAGGCATCAGGCTTATAGACCAGTCGCCGATTGGGAAGAGTCCTCGGTCGAACCCGGTCACCTATCTCAAGATTTTTGATCATATACGCAAGCTTTTTTCCGATCAGCGCGAGGCGCGTGCCTATGGATACGGACCCGGCTTTTTTTCCTTTAATGTCCCCGGCGGCAGGTGCGAGACCTGCAAGGGCGAAGGGTATGAGCTGCTGGAAATGTTTTTTTTCGAGAACCTTTATGTCACCTGTGAAAAGTGCAACGGGAAACGCTATAGTCCTGAGGCGCTTAGGATTACGTACCGGGGCAAGAATATCAGCGATGTGCTCGGGATGACGGTTGACGAAGGACTTGCCCTGTTTTACGATAGCCCCCCTGTTGTAGCAAAATTGGCTCTGATGGCAGAGACCGGGCTTGGATATCTGAAACTCGGACAGCCGGCAACCAAGCTTTCAGGCGGCGAGGCCCAAAGGCTCAAGATATGCGCCGAAATGGGGTCGGCCTCGACCGGGAACTGCCTATATATACTGGATGAGCCGACCGTGGGTTTGCATTTTGCCGATATACAGGCGCTGCTCGATATTCTGTCCCGCCTGGTTGATGCAGGAAATACTGTCCTTGTCATTGAACACAATCTCGATGTAATCCGCTCGGCGGACTGGGTTGTCGATCTCGGCCCTGAGGGAGGGGACAAGGGAGGGATGATTATCTTTGAGGGCACGCCGGAGGAGATTGTCAAGGTTGCTGCATCGCATACCGGCCGATATCTTGCGTTGCAGTAACGTAGTCCGATTATGTTGTGGACGACGCACGGCGCGAGAACAGCATGTGCGCTCATTCTCGATCCGATCATAAGATTGAAAAATGATTATATTTACAGTATTCTTACCTGACTGATGAAAAAGATCCTGGTCGTTGTTTTGCTTATGTTTTTTGCTGTAGCCTGTAAGGGAAAGTCCTCATCCCTTGAGCAGAGAGTATCAGGCGGTGCGGATAATGAAATTGCGTATGGCGATGCTGTGGTCGAAGGCACGATCGGGGAGCCGACTATCCTCATCCCTATGCTTGCAAGCGATTCCGCTTCCCATAATGTATCCGGTCTGATCTTTAACGGGCTTGTAAAATACGATACCGACCTCAGTGTTATCGGCGACCTTGCTGAATCATGGGACATATCGAAGGACGGGCTGGTGATCACATTTCATCTGAGGAAAGGGGTGAAATGGGCTGACGGCGTTGAATTTTCTGCGGATGACGTGATGTTCGGCTATAAAACGATTATTGATGAAAAGACGCCATCTGCCTATAAAGAGGATTTCCTTCAGGTCAAAAAGGCGGAGGTCCTGGATAAATACACATTCAGGGTCACCTATGAGAAGCCATTCGCTCCTGCCCTGACCACATGGGGTAGTCTGATCATACTTCCGAAGCATCTACTTGAGGGCAAGGACATTACAAAGACCGAGTTTGCGAGAAATCCAATAGGCCTTGGACCATACAAATTGAGTAAATGGGTGCCTGACCAGGAGTTGATACTCGAATCCTATAAGGATTATTTTGAGGGCAGGCCTTATATTGACAGGTATATCTACAAAAGAATACCTGACCCTGCGACCATGTTTCTCATGCTCAGGACAGGTGAGATAGACACGATGGGGTTGACTCCGCTTCAGTTCACGAAGCAGACGGAGACCGACTACTTCAGGAAGAATTTCAACAAGTATCGCTATCCGGCATTTCAGTATACACATATGGCATTTAATCTGAAGCACCCTTTTTTCAAGGACAAGAGGGTGAGGCAGGCTATAGCGCATGCGATCGACAAGAGTGAGCTGGTTGATGTTGTGCTTTTCGGCCTCGGCAGTCCTGCCACAGGACCATATGTTCCGAATACCTGGCCATATAATCCTGATGTAAAGAAATATGAGTATAATCTTGAGAAAGCGAGACAGCTTCTGAAAGAGGCCGGTTGGGAATATGCTAATGGAGACGGGCTTCTTCACAAGGACGGCAGGCCGTTTAAATTCACTATACTCACGAACACCGGGAACAAACTGAGGGAAAATACCGCGACCATTATCCAGTGGCGGCTTGCGAAGATCGGAATAAAGGTCGAGATCAGGAAGCTTGAGTGGTCGACATTCGTAAATCAGTTTATAGACAAGAAGCGGTTTGAGGCTGTTATCCTCGGCTGGAGTATAAGCCTTGATCCTGACCAGTACGATATCTGGCACTCTTCCAAGACAAGGGAAAAAGAACTGAATTTTATCAGCTTCAGTAATCCCGAGGTGGATGAACTCCTCGAAAAAGGGCGGAGGACGTTTGATATCGAAGGGCGAAAAAAGGCATATTTCAGGATACAGGAGATCCTTGCGGAAGAAGTCCCGTATATCTTTTTATATGTTCCTGATGCCACACCCATCGTAAGCGCGAGGATCAAGGGAATAAAACCTTCGCCCATAGGCATAAGTTATAATCTACCCAAATGGTATGTGCCGAAAAAACTGCAGCGGAATACCCTTGAGCCATAGATGCTGAAATACCTGGTCAAGCGGCTTTTCGAGATGATACCGACCCTTTTGGGGATCACGATTATTTCTTTCTTTATTATTCATCTTGCGCCAGGGAAGCCCACCGATGTATTCTCGGAGCTGAACCCAAAGATAACACCAGAGGCCAGGGAGAGGCTCGAAAAATATTACGGATTGGACAAACCGGTAATTGTCCAGTACGGTCTATGGCTGAAGAGGGTTGTACAGTTCGATTTTGGGGAATCCTTTTCTACTGACAGAAGGCCTGTGATGCAGAAGATCTGGGACAAAAAACAGCCGGTTACAGAGCGGAAGCTCTTCATAACATTCATGCTCAATCTTTTTGAAATGGTCATCATCTTTCTTGTCGCGATTCCGATAGGCATTTTTTCAGCGACCCACCGGGATTCACTATATGACAGGATAGCAACCGTTTCGGTCTTCATAGGTTTTGCAATCCCGTCATTCTGGCTTGCACTCCTTCTTATGATGCTTTTCGGTGTGTATCTCGACTGGCTTCCGGTATCTGGCCTGAAATCCATGAATTATGATTCTCTCTCCCTGGGACCAAAGCTTCTAGACAGGCTACGACATCTCATACTGCCGGTGTTTGTCGCTTCGTTCGGAGGGCTTGCCGGGCTATCACGGTATATGAGAAGCAGCATGCTTGAGGTGATACGCCAGGATTATGTGACTGTAGCAAGGGCAAAAGGCCTGCCGGAAAAGATTGTCATCTATAGGCATGCATTCAGAAATGCCCTACTTCCGCTCATAACCCTGCTCGGCCTTTCGGTTCCCGGCCTTATCGGCGGAAGTGTGATCTTCGAGAACATATTCGGCATCCCCGGCATGGGGCAGTTATTTTATAACGGCGTGATGGGGAGGGATTATCCCCTGATTATGGGGATACTGACTATCGGGGCGATACTGACCCTGATTGGGAATCTACTGGCTGACATAGGCTATATGCTGGCAGACCCCAGGATAAGGGCGAAATAGAGAGCATGAGTAATTATTCGCTCAGCAGTTTGATCTGGAAACGGTTCAGAAAAAATAAACTTGCAATGGCAGGAGGGATTATCGTGAGTATCCTTGTTGTTGTTGCTGTATTTGCGCCTGTATTTTCTCCCTATGATCCGGGTGATATCGACAGGACACATATCCTTGTCCCCCCTGATATTCACCACCCCTTTGGAACAGATGACCTCGGCAGGGATGTGCTGAGCAGGATGATATGGGGTTCGCGGATATCTCTGGCCGTCGGTTTTGTTGCTGTGGGAATAGCGACAGTGATAGGTCTTTTTTTTGGTGCCCTTGCCGGATATTACGGCGGCTGGTCAGAAAGGATCATCATGAGGTTTATCGATATCATGCTGACAATACCGACCTTTTTCCTTATACTGGCTGTCATCGCCTTTATCGAACCGAGCATCTGGAACATCATGATCGTGATAGGCCTCACCTCATGGATGGGTGTGGCCCGCCTTGTAAGGGCCGAGTTTTTGTCGCTGAAGGAGAGGGAATATGTCCTTGCTGCCAGGGCGCTTGGCGCAAGCGACTTCAGGATTATCTTTAGGCATATAATGATCAACAGCATGGCTCCGGTGCTTGTCTCTGCAGTGCTGGGCATAGCAGGCGCAGTCCTTGTTGAGTCCGCGCTGAGCTTCCTCGGCATAGGTGTGCAGCCGCCGACACCGAGTTGGGGGAATATCCTGACCCTCGGGAAGGACAATATCGAGATTGCCTGGTGGCTGTCCGTATTTCCCGGACTTGCCATCCTGATCACTGTGCTCGGGTATAACCTTCTTGGTGAGGGGGTCCGGGACTCGATCGACCCACGCTTGTGGGATACGGTACGGAAATAGCTGCAAGGCCCGGCCTGTCCAATGTCAGAAAAGCTCCTGAATGACGCTTCAGCCGCCACCCCTGATCCGGGGCGCTCGCTCAACAATCTCAAATCCTTTATTGCAGAAAATCCGGGCAGAGCGGAATATCTTTACGCGCACCTTCGGGACATTGCGATCCTCTTCAGCGTCAGCCAGTTTCTTTCGAATTACGCGATTGCACATCCGGACATCCTGATCAGGACGCTTGATACTCTGGACACACCGCCTTTCAGGGACGAGCTGAGATCCGGGCTTCGGGATGAGATCGGAAAGGTGTCCCCGTCGCAGTCAAAGACCTCACAGGCCGGATTTAAGCCGCACATGAACTCATTTATGAACGAACGTATGAATACTGTACGGCAGTTCAGGATGAAGGAAATTTTAAAAATTACGCTGCGCGATATCCTGCAGAAGGCCGATCTGATTGATACCTTCACAGAGCTGAGCATGCTTGCCGATGTGGTGATCGAGTCGTCGCTCGAGATCGTGAGGCGTTCGCTTGCCGAACAGTATGGGACTCCTCAGCATGATGGTATTTCCGTCATAGCACTGGGAAAGCTTGGGGCAGAGGAGCTGAACTTTAGCTCTGATGTTGACCTGATGTATGTGTATGCGGATGAATCCGGAGAGACCTCCGGAGTTGCTGCCGGGCGTGGACTGGCAAAGAACAGGATCAGTAATCACGAATTCTACTGCAAGGTCGGGGAGGCGTTGGGCCGATTCCTGTCTCTGAACACTGAAAGCGGATTTGCGTACCGCGTTGACATGCGGCTCCGTCCCGAGGGGCAGCGGGGCCCCCTTGCGCTTTCGCTGCGGGGGTACGAGACCTATTACGAATCATGGGGAAGGGCCTGGGAGCGGGCGATGCTGATTCGGGCACGACCTGTTGCCGGTGATGGCCTTACGGGCGAAAAGTTCATGGAGCTGATACGGCCTTTTGTTTTCCGGAAATATCTCGACTTCAGTGCGATTGATGAGATAAAAAGCCTCAAGATCAGGATTGATGCAGCCTTTAAAAAGGGGGACATCAAACGGGGATATGGCGGCATTCGGGAGATAGAATTCTTTACGCAGGCCCTCCAGTTGATCTACGGCGGCAAGGAGGTTATGCTCAGGGAGCGCAATACCCTCAAGACCCTTCATACTCTCATGCAGAAATCTCTTATCGGGCAGGGGGATTGTGCTGCATTGACTGATAATTATCGCTTTCTGAGAACTGTTGAGCACCGCCTTCAGCAACTGAACGATATCCAGACCCATACGCTGCCTGCAGGAGATGAGGAGTTTGAGATTCTCGCCCTGAAGCTCGGGCTTGGTAACGGAAAGAAGTTGGCTGCAGATCTCGAAAAGCGGAGGACCAGCGTACACCGGATATATGATTCACTGTTTGCCGTACAGAAAGATGCCCCTGCTGTTGAAGGGCTGTTTTTTGATGAAGAGCTGTCAGACGCTGAACTTCGGGAATATCTTGCAGGCAGAGGATTAAAAGACCTTGGCAGGGCAGTACGGAATATACGGTCCATCAAGGACAGCATATTTTCTTTTCAGACACTGAGGGGAAGAAGGCTGCTAAGCGATATTCTCCCAGTATTTGTTGATGCCGCCCTCCATAGTTCTGCCCCAGACCAGGTGTTGAACCACCTGCAGTCGTTTGCGGGTCTTATCAGCACTCAGGAGTCGTACCTTGAGATCTTCAGCCGTGACCGCAAGCTGATTGATATGCTGATTTATGTATTTTCCCAGTCGGCATATCTGACAAAAATCCTGATTTCCCGACCGAAGTACCTAGAGATGATAGGCTGGCAGGAAAACCTGACGAAGAGCCTGCGGACGCTGCAGAAAGAGATAGGAGCCGGCATATCGGACAGCCATTCGGTTAATGAAACCGTCAGGCTTTTCAAGCAGGCTGAAGAGATTCGGCTGGGTCTTTTTTTTCTGCATAAGCAAATGAACGTCCTAACCGTTGTTAAGGGGCTGAGCAGGGTGGCTGAGTCAATTGTGTCGGTTTGCCTCAGGCAGATCAGCGATGCCGGGAGTCTTGCTGTTATAGGACTTGGCAAGCTTGGAGGTCGGGAGATTACCTTTGGATCTGATCTGGACCTTATTTTTGTGACGACAGGAGAGGTAACTGCCCTGGAAACAAAGGCAGCTGAAAAGCTCCTGAGCATGATGATTTCATATACAAAGGAAGGAGCTGCGTACCGGGTCGACACACGCCTCAGGCCGGAGGGTTCGAAAGGTCCCCTTGTCTCGTCGCTTTCGACCTTCAGAAAATATTATACCTCATCAGCCAGGTTCTGGGAACTCCAGGCTCTGCTCCGGGCCAGGCCTATTGCCGGTGACTCCCGGACAAAGGCGCTGTTTATGTCCATGGCAAAGGAGACGCTCATGGCCCGTGGCCAGGCGGTCCACGCCTCTGACATACTGCAGATGCGCCAAAGGATCATGCAGGAACTGTCAAAACAGCGCGCGGGGTATGATCTCAAACTTGGCTCTGGAGGGCTGGAAGAACTCGAATTTACCGTCCAGTTTGTGCAATTAAAAAACTATCGGATTTCCGCTGACAGCCCTGAGAGAGCTATGGTGCTTGCTCAAAATACCGTTAAGGCGATACAACGGCTTATGTCGGCGGGTGTTATCGGCCGGACTGAGGCAGCGCTGTTTATTGATGCATATCTTTTTTTCAGGACGCTCGAGAGTTTTATGAGGCTTCGGGGTGCTGACATCCTCAGAGAGGGAGAGGAGGAACTTGAGGCAGCAGCAATATTTATGGGGTATCAGGTTGCTGACCGGTTGGAGTCAGTGATGCATGACCACTTTCAGAACGTCAGAAAGCTCAGCGAAAAATACCTTAGGGATTAATAGTCCTGTAACGTTCCATCACCTCTTCACGGGTCACTACCGCTTCAACAACAAGTCCTAAGGCCTCGATGTTTTCTCTTCCGCCTTCCTGCCTGTCGATCATCGCAATCATCTTGACGATTTCGAGTCCTGCCTCACGAGCCCTGGTGACGGCCTCAATCGTCGATTTACCGGTAGTGATAACGTCGTCCACGATGATTACTTTATCTCCTGCAGTTACATTGCCTTCGATCCACTGCATGGTGCCATGGGCCTTTGCAGTTTTCCGGATGACAAATGCCTCAATCGGGCTGCCCTTCAGATATGAGGTGTAGGCAACGGCACTTGCTATTGGGTCGGCACCGAGAGTCAGACCGCCGATGCCTGCAGGAGAGGCGTCACTGATCATTTCATATATTACGTTGCCGACCAGATGCATGCCTTCCGGATGCAGC
>PLXX01000100.1 GCA_003153275.1 Nitrospiraceae bacterium
CTTTGGGCTCGTGGATATGCGGTATCAACAGTGGGCTTTGAGCTAGACAAGGTCAAAGACTACATAGCGCATCAGGAAAAGCTCGACACCGAACAGGAAGAGGGCAGGTTTTAATATAAACCCAAACGGCTGTCTTTGAGACGGCTCACAACCGTCAAGCCTCCCTCTTTGAGGGAGCGTTATGACTTTCAGTGTCGTGCCACTGTCTTTTGTTGTACGGACAGTAGATGAAGATATGAACCGATAGATCCGGCATTTAAAAGTTTCAGCATTTTGGGCTATGCCGCCATTTGTCGACATCTCAGTGGCTGTTTCGCTAATTATCTCTCTTTCCTCTTGTAACCTTATATTTGGGTTAATCGTCTATCTTGTTGAGAAGGAAGGTGACAACATGAAAACACGGGTAAATAATCTCACAGTCTTATCCCTTTTGCTGACCATAATAGTTGCCAGTGGGATTTATAACTCGCATGCTGCTGAAGTCGCCAACAGATTTGATCACAGATCTGGTGCTAATCTGGAGCTAATATCGTCGCTTGATGTCACTTCAGATGAGCGGACACAGCTAAGGTGTGCTTTGTCCAGTTGCGGTCCCTCTGTTAATACGGCATGGCAGCGACCCATGTAGTAAAGAAACTGCTAACGACGGATCATAATGCAGCATCACCAGACAGCTCCGCAATTGCAGCTGATGCAGCAGTATTTGCTAGAGCAAAAGCCCAGTTTATTGGATGCGAAGATTTGCCATCTTTTAATGAGCTATGACCGAACGCTTGAGAAACAGCAACAAGTTTTAGCAGTGGAATAGAAGCGAGCTGAACGCAATGAAGAGGCTATAATGATTGCAATTAGAGGACAACAAGGTGCTCGTGCCCAGCTCACCAGTATCTTAATGACAGCGCTCACGCCAGGGCAGGCCCAACAGCTCCAAGCGCTGCTCGCAGCCCAGGCTCAGAACAGGAAAGCATGGATTACTTAGAGGTTGCCCACGTATTTTTTGAGGAGCGGCGGCGAGCCGGACGAAGAGGAACGCCGAATCGCAACAGGCCGTGGTGTGTCGCTAAAAGATCCAAGGATAAAGGATCAATGACTAACTGGGTTCTCCCCGCGCCCGGGACACTCCCCCCCAGAGTTGTTCCGGGCGCAACTTAGAATCAGATGTGAAGGCGGTGATAGATCAATGAATATAATACAAGTCAATAGAAATTGATATGCTGCTTTAGATGTGCTAGCATGTGATTAAAAGGTAAGTGACGGTCAAGAAGTTCTGCTCCCTTACGATTCCGGTTAGCAAGGAGAACCTGAATGGCTGGCATTTTAAGAATCGCATTTAAACTGCTGGTAAATGATAAAGGAAAGTTTGCCGCATTGCTTGTTGGCATAACGTTTGCCGTTTTTTTGATAACCATGATGACATCGATGTTTGCCGGCATCCTGAAGAGGGCATCCTCCACCGTCATAAACATTGGGGCTACGATCTGGGTGATGGACCCCGCAGTATATACGGTAGCAAGCAGCATACCGATTCCTGATTATATATTGGACGCCGCTCGGAGCATAGACGGGGTCAACTACGCCGTGCCATTGTTCTCGGGAGGGGCTACGGTAAAGCTTCGCAGCGGTGTCTATCAGGCGGTGACTGTCCTGGGGTTGGACGATACGAGCCTTTTCGGAAGACCCGAGCTTATAGAGGGAAATATAGAAGACATATATGCAGAGAACGGTTTCATCGTCGTCAAGGACGCTGAATTTGCCAAGCTGGACGACCCTAAGCTGGGGACGGAATTTGAGATAAATGATAATAGTGCGGTCGTTGTAGGAATTGCCAAGGTCACTTCGGGGGGGTTGTTCGGGATTCCTTCCTTGTACACAACATACAACAGGGCCATTCAGTATTTACCAACATCCAGGTACACCGTTTCTTATGTGCTGATTGAACCGAAAAACAGCGATGCGATTCCGCATATTAAGGAAGAGATCAGTAAGCTCGGCTACGAGGCTCTCACCAAGGATGAATTCATGGAGAAGGTCTCCACTTTTTACAAATATAAGACAGGTCTTGGGATAAATGTACTGCTGATGACAGTGATCAGTTTTGTGGTGGGGCTCTCAATTTCGGGACAAACCTTTTACACATTCATACTGGAAAACCTTGAGAAGTTCGGGGCGTTAAAAGCTATGGGGGCCAAAGGGCGGGAACTCATCTATATGATACTTTTCCAGGCGGGCTTTTCGGCTCTGACGGGCTATGGACTCGGAATCGGGCTAGCCTCTCTGGTGATAGCAGGCGCCAAGCTCAAACTGCCGAGCTATGCTGCCCAGATAACGTACACTAACCTTATATTCGCTTTTATCATGGTGGTGATAATAGCCGGAATTTCCAGCTACATCGGAGTCAGAAAGGTAATCAAGATAGAGCCTTTCGACATCTTCAGGAGTTGACATGGCCGATCCGGCGATGAAGGCAAGTGAGTTGGTCAAATGGTTCGGCGAGGGAGAAGCCAAGACCTATGCAGTGAGAGACGTCAGTTTTGAGGCCTATTTCGGGGAAATGCTCTTCATCGAGGGTCCTTCAGGAAGCGGTAAGACGACTCTGTTGAGCATGATCTCGGGTATCCTCAGACCGAACTCGGGGGCCATGTTGGTGGAAAATAGGGATATCTGGAGTCTAAGCAGCGACCAGCTCGCAGATTTCAGGTTGAACACGGTAGGATTCGTGTTCCAGGATTATCACCTTTTTCCCCGGTTGACAACCGTGGAGAATGTCGCAATCCCCCTGATTCTGAAAAAGGTAGAATGGAATGCGGCTATGGACACGTCCATGCGATACCTGGAGATAGTGGGACTCAAACAAAGGGCGCACCTGGCCCCGGTCAAATTAAGCGGAGGGGAACAGCAGCGGGTAGCGATTGCACGAGCGATTGCCAGCAGCCCCGATATCCTGATATTTGACGAACCAACCGCTTCTCTGGACGGGGACACAGGAAGAAAAATTGTGGATTTCGTTAAAAAAAACATACTGACCGAGAAACGGTGCATCATTATCGTTACGCATGACAGTAGGATATTCGAATATGCTGACAGGATAATGAAGATGGCGGATGGAAAAATAATCGGATTAGAGAAAGGAGGCTCACGTGAGGAATAAGATCTTAGTCGCTCTTTCTATTATAGGCATTTTAGGAGGTTTGGTGAGCGCCTACATATATGGCAAGGAACAGAAACCGCAGTCTCCGGCATTCACCCCTGCCTCCAATCCTTACGCCAAGGGGATTTACACCAATGGTATTATCGAAAGCTACCAAAGCTATGGGGGAAACATCAACATATTTCCGGAAGTCTCGGGAGTGATCACACAAATCATGGTCGCGGAGGGGCAGACAGTGCGGAAAGGGGATCCCCTGCTGATGATGGATGATTCTGTGCAAAGGGCCACGGCTGAGCAGCAGAAATCCCAGGCCGAGGCAGGCCTGGCTCTGCTTGAGGAACTCAAGGCCCAGCCCCGAAAAGAAAATCTGGAAATCGCCAAGGCCCAGGTGTATCAGGCTATTGCAAATCTGAAGACCGCGCAGGACCAGCTGGACAAGCAAAGGAAGTCATACGAACTTTACCCGAAATCAGTGAGTAAAAACGATTTGGATAACGCTGAGAACGCGGTCAAAGTGGTAAAAGCAAATCTCGAAGTCGCCAAAAAACAGTATGAACTCACCACGGCCGGTGCATGGGTGTATGACATAAAGAACCAGGAAAAACAATACGATGCACTCCTTAAGGCAGCTGCAGCCTCACATGCCCTCCTTGCCAAATACATCATAAGAGCGGCGTCAGATGGAGTGATTCTCTCAATAAATGCTGCGGTCGGCAGCTACATATCAGCGCAAGGCACCTATGACACGTATACACAGGGTTCCAACCCTGTCCTCGTCATGGGAGATCCTCAGAATTACCTGGGCGTCAGATGCTATATCGATGAGATACTCATACAGAAGCTGCCCCAGCCATCAGAGATAAAGGGTGTGATGTATATCAGGGGCACAGACGTTCATCTTCCTCTTCAATATGTGCGGGTACAGCCCTATGTGTCGCCTAAAATCCAGTTGTCCAATCAGAGAACTGAAAGGGTGGACGTGAGGGTCTTGCCAGTGATATTCAAATTTGAGAAGCCGAAGAACCTGAGTGTGTTTCCCGGACAGCTGGTAGATGTTTATGTCGGAGGGAAATAACATGGGCTGCAGGTATACAGTGAGAAGGTTATCACCGAGCGTGCTTGTGACAGCTGGCCTGGTATCTATCCTGGGCATAATGGGTTGTAGTGTAGGGCCGGACTTTGTTCGCCCCGATCCTCTTCCGGTCAAGCATTATACCCAAGGAGCAGAGACGACTGCGACAATCTTTACGGATGGACAGGCTCAGTGCTTTGAAGAAGGAGCTGCTGTAGCAGCTGACTGGTGGCGACTCTTTAATTCCTCCAAGCTGGATGATCTGATTAAGGAGGTCCTCGCCAATAATCAAACCTTGAAGGCGGCCCAGGCGAGATTGCGCCAAAGCCAGAACAACCTCCAGGCCGGCTATGGCATTTTCTATCCTCAGCTTGATGCAGGCTTTGACGCATCCCGTTTAAAGTCGTCCCAGGTGCGTGTCAGTGGCAACCCCGGAAGCAGTATTTTCAATCTCTATACGCTCACCGGGACCGTCGGTTATGCCCTCGACGTGTTTGGGGGCAACAGACGCACCGTGGAGAACCTGCAGGCACAGGTGGATTTTCAACGCTACACAGTTCTGGGCTCCTACCTTGCCTTGTCCGGCAATGTTGTGAATACCGTCATTGCTGCTGTGGCCTACCGCTCCCAGATCGAGGCCACAGAGCAAATTATCAGTGTGCAGAAGGAGCAAATCAGAATCGCCGAAGCGCAGGTGGAGGCCGGTACCGTCCCTTACGTTAACGTGGTCAGTATCAAGAGTCAGATGGCTGCCACTGAAGCTACCATTCCGCCGCTGAAGCAAAAACTCGGTCAGGCAGAGCATCTGCTTGCCTCTCTTGTTGGTCGCGCACCGGCGGAATGGGCCCCCCCGCAAATCGATCTGGCAGAGCTTAAGCTTCCCGGAGACCTGCCGATAACGCTTCCCTCGGAACTGGTACGTCAACGTCCTGACATTCTGGCGGCTGAGGCCCAGTTGCATAGTGCCAGTGCAGAGATCGGGGTGGCAACGGCAGCATTGTTCCCGAGCTTCAATTTGAATGGAACCTACGGTCTGAACAGCACTTCGATGAGCGACCTTTTAAACAGCTCCAGCAGCTTCTGGAGCCTTGGTGCAAATGTTGCGGCCCCGATATTTCATGGAGGGACCCTGTTGTCCCAGCGGCAGGCGGCAATTGAAGGATATCAGGCATTCCTGGCCGACTATCGACAGACCGTGCTCGGCGCCTTCACCCAGGTTGCCGATACCCTCCAGGCGCTGGAATATGACGCCGAGGGTCTGCGTTCGCAATCTCAGGCGCTTGATGCCGCAGAGGAGGCTCTGCGGTTGATAGAGGCAAATTATCAGTCCGGCGTTGCAAACTATTTGCAGGTTCTTGTCGCGAACAGCCAATATCATCAGGCGAAGATTGGATATCTGCAGACCCGTGCTCAGCGCTTTCAGGACACCGTTGCGCTTTTTATTGCTTTGGGTGGCGGGTGGTGGAATGCTGATGAAAATATTCTTGGGAGCTCAGGAACTGGAGAAGGATTGAAACTATGGCCTCTGAATGGAACCGGACGCAGTGAACAACGGAAATGACATAACAATATATTTTCTCATAATGGAATCCCAGCGGTCTCTGCCCGGGGTTCAAGACAAATCTTCTTTTCAATACGCTTGTCAATTGCAGAGTCTTGCGAAATAAACGTATCCCATTTTGTATAATACAAAGATATGAAGAAGATCACCGTTCTTGGCTCGACCGGCTCTATCGGACGCAGTACGCTGGATGTGATTGCCCGGAACAGGGGGTTGTTCAAGGTCGTTGCCCTCACCGCAGGAAAGAATATTAAACTCTTCGAAAAACAGATCAAGGCCTATAAGCCTCAGGTCGTTGCCGTTGCTGATAAGAAGACGGGAGATGCGCTTTCGAAAAAGGTCAGAGGGATTGATATACTTTCGGGGCCCGACGGGATCAGGACCGTTGCTGCGTATGCCGCTTCTGACCTGGTCATCTCGGCGATTGTTGGAGCTGCAGGACTTATGCCGACTATCGCGGCCATAGAGGCCGGAAAAACAGTCGGCCTTGCGAACAAAGAGGCCCTGGTGATGGCCGGCGGGATAGTGATGCGAACGGCTGCAAAGAAAAAAGTCAGGATCATCCCGGTTGACAGTGAACACTCGGCGGTTTTCCAGTGTATCGGAGATCACAAGTCCGATCAGATCAACCGGATCATACTGACCGCTTCAGGTGGTCCTTTTGTCAATTGGAAGCGGAATGACCTGAGGCATATAACGGCGCATGATGCACTACAGCATCCGAACTGGAGCATGGGCAGGAAGATTTCGATCGACTCGGCGACCCTGATGAACAAGGGGCTTGAGGTGATCGAGGCCTGCTGGCTTTTTGGTATGCCGTGCGAAAAAGTGGATGTCATAGTACATCCGCAGAGTATTGTTCATTCACTTGTTGAATTCAGAGACCGGAGCTGTCTTGCCCAGCTGTCCATGCCGGACATGCGAGGCCCAATAGCCTATGCCCTTTCCTATCCGCAGCGGGTGAAGGATCCGATTGAGGGGCTCCGGCTTGAGCAGATCCTGACCCTCACGTTCAGTCAGCCTGACTATAAGACCTTCCCCTGTCTTTCATATGCCTATGAGGTGATCAGAGAAGGTGGCACCATGCCCTGCGTGCTGAACGCGGCGAATGAAGTGGCGGTCAATGCGTTTTTGCAGGAACGGATCAGATTTACCCATATCCCTGCGGTCATCAGAAAGACGATCGACAGGCATGAGGTCAGGCCAGCATCGTCTCTCGATGCCGTGCTTGAGGCCGACCAATGGGCGCGGGAGACCGCAGAAATAACTATCACGAGGTTACGGTAATGTTTTTTGTTTATGCAATGGTTTTATTAGGCATACTGATTTTTGTCCATGAGCTTGGACATTTTATTCTGGCAAAGGCACTTGGCGTCAAGGTCCTGAAGTTTTCGCTCGGGTTCGGGCCAAAGATCATCGGCAGGACATACGGAGACACCGAGTATCTGATTTCGGCACTTCCGCTCGGTGGCTATGTGAAGATGCTCGGTGAAGACCCGAATGAAGGCCAGGGAGAGGGAGATAAACAGAGTGACGGGCAGCCCGTGGAGCTTTCGGAGGACGATAAAAAACGGTCCTATGGTTTTCAGCCTGTCTGGAAGCGGTTCTCGATTGTTTTTTTCGGTCCGCTCTTTAATCTTTTTTTTGCCGTTCTTGTCTTTTTCTGCATTTTTGTCAACGGGGTGCCGTATCTTCTGCCCGAGATCGGAGAAATTACTGCGGATTCCCCCGCCATCCGCCACGGCCTGATGAAGGGGGACAGCATTGTCGAGATCAATGGGAAGCAGATTGCCCGATGGGATGACATGACGTCGATCATCCATAACAATCCGGGCAGAGAGGTGTCTCTGAAAGTGAAGCGAGATGCCTCTGTCTTTGATATGACGATCACCCCTGAGAAAAAAATGGTCAAGGACATTTTCGGCCAGAACAAAGAGGCCGGCCTGATCGGGATCACCCCTTCCGGGAAATCAGGCATAAAACAGGAAGGGATATTCGGCTCGATGACGATTGCGGTCAAACGGACCTGGGACATATCGGTGCTAACGGTAATGTCCATGGTCAAACTGGTCCAGCGGGTCCTGCCGGCGGATACCATCGGCGGACCCATTATGATCTTCCAGATGGCTGGACAGCAGGCATCGCTGGGTGCCATGAATTTTTTTACTTTCATGGCTGTTATTAGTATCAACCTCGGGATATTGAACCTCTTTCCCATCCCAGTCCTTGACGGTGGACACCTGCTCTTCCTCGGCATCGAGGCGGTAAGACGTAAGCCGATGAACGAGAAGGTCATTGCCATATCGCAGCGGATCGGACTGGTACTCCTCTTATCGCTGATGGCTTTTGCACTTTACAATGATATCGGCCGGTTATTCAGCGGCAAAATGCTGCAATAAATGAAGCACATCTTTAGACTCAGGATCTATTATGAAGATACTGACTGCGGTGGGGTTGTCTATTATGCCAACTATCTGCGTTATTGCGAACGGGCACGGACAGAGTACCTGGAATCGCAGGGTGCCAGTCTCAGGCAGTTGATGGATGAAGGTGTCTACTTTGTCGTTGCCGAGGCTGCCCTGAAGTACCTTTCTCCCGGACGGTACGGAGATATTCTCCTGATCGAATCAGTCGTCGAACGGTCTGGTCCTGCATCGATAGTCTTCGGCCACAGCATAAGACGTGAGGGGAAGAACGAGGAACTGGTGCGGGCGACGGTGAAGCTTGGCTGTGTCGGAAAAGACCTGAAGCCAATGCGACTGCCGAAGCAGATCAGGCAACTCACCGAGGGGACAAACATGGATTCAGCGGTATGCTAAAGCCTGCATCACTGAAGCGTCAGATCTCCTCGGGTGGTGTTATCTATAAAAAGATCGACGACATTTTTCATGTTGCACTCATTTCAGTCAAGGATGGGAAATTCTGGTCCCTTCCCAAGGGGTTGATCGATAAAGGCGAAACGCCTGAAATGACCGCAGTCCGGGAGGTCCGGGAGGAATCAGGACTCTCGGGCAANNAAGACGGTCCACTTCTTTCTGATGGAATATGAAAGCGGCGATACCTCACAGCATGATGCCGAAGTGGACGGTGCCGAGTGGTTCACCCTTGATGAAGCTCTCAGTAAGCTCAGTTTTAAGGGCGACCGCAGGATCCTCGAGGCAGCGAAGGCAAAACTAGCAGCTGTATGAAGAAGGTCCTTCAGAAAACAGATCTGCTGCGGACCTGCTCTCGCCTCAGGGCTGCGGGCAGAAAGATTGTTTTTACGAACGGCTGCTTTGATATTCTCCATATCGGTCATGTCCGTTATCTTGCCAAGGCAAAGAAACTGGGAGATATCTTGGTTGTCGGCCTGAATTCGGATAAGTCGGTCTCGCGCATAAAGCCCGGGAGGCCGGTGAATGACGAGAAGGCAAGGGCAGAGGTCCTTGCTGCGCTGTCGTCCGTTGATTATGTGACGATCTTCACGGAACCGACACCCTACCGGCTGATTAAATCATTGAGGCCCGATATCCTGGTGAAAGGCGGGGATTGGAAGAAGGAGGAGATCGTCGGCTCTGATATTGCCGGTCAGACCTTCAGCCTACCCTATACCCGGGGCGCCTCGACGACCGGGATCATAGAAAAAATCCTGAAAAGCTCCCTGTAATACGTGCTGCTGCTCCAGATACTCAGAGACAATTTTGCCTGGCCGCTTCCCGACAAGTGCCGGATCTATAACCTCCCCGGTTCAGCCCCTGCTCTCCTGCTTGCGCTGCAAAGCAGGCCTTTTATCGCTGTCGAGGCTGATGAACTGAAGGCCCTGACGCTCAGGAAGGACATCGCCTTTTATCAGGAGATCCTGGGGGAAAGAAAAATCCTCTTTCTGCCGGAAGAGGGCGGTCCCGAGGCTGCCGGGATGCGGGCTGAGCTTTTTGCAACTATTGCCGACAATGACTCCATAGTCACCTCTTCGGCGAACCTCGCTTCTGCCTTTTGGGATACTGCGTCTCTTCTGGTAAAGACAATCCATGTGAAATCAGGGCTGGTGGGGTCGCGCCAGAAATTCGAAGAGTCCCTTCTCAGTCTGGGCTATCGCAAGACGTCGATGGTGACTGTCCGGGGGGAATACAGTCTGCGGGGGTGGATACTCGATATTTTTCCGTCTACGTCAGAGGACCCGGTCCGGGTGGAGTTCTTCGGGGAAGAGATAGACTCTGCGCGCCGGTTTGATGTGGACAATCAGCGCTCGAAAGGCGATATCGATGATTTCGTGATCTTCCCTGCGGTCGAGCCTGAAAAAGAGGAAAGGCTGGCAGATATCTTTCCCGACCGCGCCTTCTACTGTCTTGATCCGTCTGTCGATTTCGGTACGCTTCCTGCAAAGTCAGTTCTAATTTCACGCTATGCATTTATCGGTGCAGCCGGCTCAGGCGTTCAGGGTGATTCTGAATCGGGTTTAGAGGGCACTGAATCTGGTGGTGATCTCGAAATTGATGCCGGTATGCTCTCTCTGAAGGGTTCCGGCATCCTTCCTGAAGAGCGGGATGATCTTACGGACATGGCCAGGAGTATTGCCCTAATTGGCCGGGAGCATCGGGTGCTTATCGTGGCCTCGTCAAAGGGGCAATCTGAACGGATTGTCGATATCCTGAGAGAGGCAGATATTATTGCCCCGGCAATCGGCATTGAGGAGGCAGCAGACTATGAGGGGACGATAGCGGTTGTTGTCGGCGAACTTTCATCGGGCATATTTCTCAAGGGCCTTCTGGTTCTGACCGAGAGGGAACTCTTCGGAGAGAGACCGGTGCACCGGCCGATGAAGAGGTCGAAGCTCACGAACCTACTCATCTCGATAGACGATATTGCACCGGGTGATTATGTCGTCCACCGCGAATACGGCGTCGGCAGGTTCGTCGGCATTGCGAGACAGATGACTGCCGATACAGAGGTCGAACTGATGCAGATCGACTACGATGGCGGCACGATTTATATCCCGGTCCAGAATATCCAAAACATCTCAAAGTTCCGCGCAGAAGAAGGTGTTACTCCGAAGATCGACAAGCTCAGCGGGAAGACCTGGCAGCGCAAGAAAGACCGCGCGCGAAGAAAGGCGCACGACATAGCAGAGAGACTCGTTGTTCTCTATGCAGGCAGGCAGAGCGCTCGCGGATTTTGTTTCAGTCCTGACACAGAGCTACACCGGGAGTTCGACAGCTTCTTCGCCTATGAGGAGACACCGGACCAGCTCAAGGCGATCTCGGAAATCAAGCGTGACATGGAGTCTGACAAGCCGATGGACCGGCTTCTGTGCGGAGATGTCGGCTATGGCAAGACCGAGGTGGCGATGCGAGCCGTCTTCAAGTCTGTCTTCGATCATCGGCAGGTCGCGGTGCTTGTGCCGACAACTGTCCTGGCAGAACAGCATTACCGGACCTTCTGTGAAAGGTTTTCCGGCTTTCCTGTCTCGATCGATTTTATCAGCAGGTTCAAAACGCGCAAGGAGATCAATGAGGTGCTGAAGCTGCTCAGCCAGGGGCAGATCGATATTGTAATCGGCACCCATGGCCTGCTCTCAAAAAACGTTGTTTTCAGCCGGCCCGGACTCCTCGTCGTGGACGAAGAGCATAAGTTCGGAGTCGGTCAGAAGGAGCGGATCAAGGAGATGAGCCGGAGCATCGATGTCCTTAATCTTACGGCTACTCCTATTCCCCGTACCCTGCATATGGCGCTTTCGGGAATACGTGACATCAGCGTCATCGAAACCCCTCCCGAGGAGCGGCTTGCCGTGAAGAGTGTCGTCAGCGTCTTCGACGACAAACTGATCAAGAATGCCATCACCCACGAGCTCAACAGAAACGGCCAGGTTTTTTTCGTCCATAACCGGATTAGTGACATACTCAGGATTGCAGACCACCTGCGACAGCTCGTCCCCAGTGCCCGAATAGGTGTGGCACACGGACAGATGCCTGACAAGGAGCTTGAGACGGTTATGCACCGGTTTTTTTCAGGACAGGTGAACCTGCTGGTCTCTACCGCGATCGTCGGCTCAGGACTCGATATACCGACCGCCAATACGATCATCATCGACCGCGCCGACAAAATGGGGCTTGCAGATCTTTATCAGCTGAGGGGAAGGGTGGGCCGCAGCAGTGTTAAGGGATATGCCTGTTTTATCGCCCCTCCGGAATCGCTGCTGACCGAGGAGGCCCGCAAGAGACTCCAGGCGGTCCAAGAGATGAGTTATCTGGGTGCGGGGTTCAGACTTGCGATGAAGGACCTTGAGATTCGCGGTTCTGGTGATATTTTCGGTGCAGAGCAGTCTGGGCATATCCATGAAGTCGGATTCGATCTTTATATCGAAATGCTCGAACAGGCTGTTGCCGAGGCAAAGGGTATGGAGATACAAGAGACCTTTGAACCGGCGATCGACCTCAAGGTGTCTGCGTTGATTCCCGGGGATTATATAGAAGATATCAGTCTGCGCCTGAGTTTCTACCGCCGTGTCGCCTCTCTGCTGTCAGAGGATGAGGTAGCTGCCTGCCGCACCGAACTGCAGGACAGATTCGGAAAGCTGCCGGATGAAGTCTCTAATCTGCTGAAGATCATGCAGATCAAGATTCTTGCCCGTGAACTCTTTATCATGAAGGTGGTCGAGATCAGCGGCAAGGTGAAGTTCGTCTTCTCCCCTGACACCCCGGTTCAGCCAGAACATATCTTCGACCTGAAGGACAAGAGAAAGTTACAGATGAAATTACTCCCGGAGGGTTTTGAGTTTGATCTGAAGGGGGGCGGCTTCGAACAGGTCTTTACCAGTCTGTATGAGGTGATGGGTGAACTCACAAGTAAAAGTAAGAATTTTGTCGTCCAGCCGCTGTCAGACTGACTTTCAGCTCACAATGTGAAGGAGTAACAGAACAGATCCGGCGGGCTAATGAATAGAAAGCTAACACCGTGCCAAACAACTCCACCGCCATCGATCCACAGATATTAATTTTTGATCTAACGTGATATTTAAGACTATACAAAAGAATCTTCTAAAGGCGGTGACATCTTGAAAGCATTCTTACTCCACGATGATCCCAAGCACGATGCTCGGCGCAGCGCCCGGCTCTTTGCCGCCAGCGGGAACGCCAAACTATTTTGTCTCCGAATCTCAGGTCTCCTTTTCCTTTGAGGTCCGCACATTTTCGACGAGCAACAACTATACAACAGGAACATTCACTGTCGCGCCAGTCTCCGTATCGCAATCACCGTATGACACCACTTTCGATGGTAATCCCATTATCGTTCCGCAGGCAGGAACGACGACAAAGCTGAACACGCTCGAGGACAGGCTCCTTCAGAAGGTGCCCTACCGGCGTATTGGAAGCGCTGAATCCCTCTGGGTAGTTCACAGCGTAATGGCCACCCCGAACTCAACAGTCCTGCCGCAGTGGGCCCAGATCGATGTGTCCGGAGGTACGATCTCTGCAACAGCGGTACAGCAGCAGATATATGCCCCTGATTCCACTTTGTACCGCTGGATTGGAAGTCTTTCGGTGGACAAGGATGGCAACATGGCTCTGGGGTACAGCACATCATCCAGCTCAACATATCCCAGTATCGCCTACTCCGGCAGGTTTGCCGCCAATACTCCCGGTACCCTCTCGCAAAGTGACACTCAAGTTGTGGTTGGAGAAGGAGCGGAGACGAACACATGCGGCGGCACTGCATGTGACGGCTGGGAGACTACTCATCGATGAGCATGGATCCTTCCGACGACTGCACCTTCTGGTATACCAACGAGTATTATGCTAGCAGCTCCAGTGGTTCCAGTGGCAACTGGCATACCTGGATCAGCGCCTTCAGATTTTCTGCGTGCTATCCAAATGCCCTGGTGAAGAGAATTAGCACCAGCGGCCTGTATCCCGGCATTGCAGCGGCCTATGGCACTATCATCAGCAACTATGCAGTCGACATCCAGACGATTACTTTTTATTAGGATCTTGTTTTTAACAAGAACTATATAGTGACGCTGAACGGAGGCTATAATTCTTCTTTTCATCTGCTAGCTGTCTTTCCGCTATTAGCGGGACGGTAACGATAAGCGGAACTGTTCAATTCAACGGGATCTCGATTCAATAGAGGATAAGCTGCTGATCGGCGTACCGTGGAGTGAAAATATGACCAAAAGGGAGATTAGGCCTTAATCCCATTTCAGCCCCGACGCTCTCGATGTGCGCAAATACGACCATTTGTTACGTTTAGTATAAAACAGTTCTCATAATCTTAAACGGGTTCGATGTACAGGAAAGACTTCTTTGTGAGTAATTCGAGGCGAAAGAGACTCATCACGACCTCTCATCGGTTGCCGAATTCGGAACACGTGACCGGAATGCAGCGGAATTGCTGGAATCAATCGGAATCAGTGGCCGGAATGGTCCCGAATATGCATCTGACACTTCTGTGCAATAACCTCAAGAAAAAAAGATATAATAAAACATCGAACTAATAAGAGAGGTAATGAGCCATGGCATATGCAATAGCATTGGCAGGCAAGGGCGGCACCGGAAAGACCAGCATAGCAGCGTTAACGGTTAAGTATATTATCGAAAAAAGGAAGAAGCCGGTGCTTGCCGTTGACGCAGACAGCAACTCCTGTCTGAACGAGGCGCTCGGTGTTCCGATACACGCCACGATCGGGGGGCTTAGAGAGGAAGCTCTCGAAAAGATCCGCGGCGGCGGAGACCGGCCGGGCGGCATGTCCATGGAGCAGCTCTTCGACTACCAGGTGCAGCAGTCGGTTATTGAGGCAAAGAACTTTGACCTTATGGTGATGGGTCGTCCTGAGGGTCCAGGGTGTTATTGTGCGGCAAACAACATCATCAGAAAATATACCGACAAGCTTTCCGAAACCTATCCTTATGTCGTGATCGATAATGAGGCCGGCATGGAACATCTCAGCAGGCGGACGACGCACAAGGTCGACCTGCTCCTTATCGTGAGCGACCCCTCGGTCCGCGGGGTGAAGACCGCGGAACGCATACAGAATCTGGTGAAGGAGCTGAACCTTGATGTTGCAGCGCATGCGATCATTATCAATCGCATCTCAGACCAAAAAGACGGCGAAGAGCTGAAAAAATATGCCGAGGGATTGGGGCTGACCGTTGCTGCAATGATCCCCCAAGACCAGAATATCTTCGACTATGATCTGCAGGGTAGGGCTATTTGTGAACTGCCGCAGGATTCCCCTGCTGTCGCCGGGCTCTTCAGTCTTCTTGATTCTTTTGATATTCCGTGAGAAAAAACCTGTTTGCAGGCTGCTATATCCCCCTGGTGACCCAGCCGGGCAGGCTGTCGTCAGACGTGGAGAGGATAAAACACTGTATGGCGAAAGCCTTCAGTGTGAGCGGGAATATCCCGGCTTCAGAGTCCCCGGTAAAGCGTCAACCTTCAGTGCAAGAACAAAACATCACGGGTGCGGAAGCTACTGTGGCAGGCAAGACTATCTCGCATGACCGGGTAAGGCCGGTATTGCCGGGTGAGCCGAAATCCGTTCGCTGCGGCCCTTCGAGTCTTCGCAGACACACATCGAAAGATGTCAAAGGAGCGGATTCTGCTTGAGTTACTTCCGGCAGAGGATGCCTCCGACTTTCAGTCGGGAGAGGATGTCACATGGGAAAGAACACTATCACGCAAATTGCTGCTACCTTGGCGCTCAATCTTTTTTTGATTGCTGGAATGGCTCATGCCAAAGAGGTCCTCACGGAAAAGACGAGATTCCGTGATTATCTCGTAAAGATATTCAGGGACGATGAGACAGGGGAGAAGGAAAGCCTGAAACGTTTGATTTCCTCGGGTTCACGCATATATGTAGTCGAGCTCGAAAGGGCAATCGTTTCACAGTGCGTCGTCTGACAATCGCCAAACGTCTGCGGGCAAAGATCAAGAAGGTAAGGGAAGAGATCAAACGCATACGGCATGAACCGATCCCTATACAGGGAAGATGGCTTCGGTCGGTAGTGCAAGGTCACTTCAATTACTTCGGAGTGCCCGGCAACATCGAGGCAATGAAGGCGTTTCTCAATGAGACCAAGAAGGCATGGCTTTTCGCCTTGAGGCGACGGAGTCATAAGGCCAGTGGTCTGACATGGGAACGAATGAAACACCTGGTTGAGACGTGGTTACCCACAGCCAAAATACAGCACCCATGCCCAGATCAGAGGCTTCACGTTAGTTACCCGAGGTAGGAGTCGTATGAAATAGTTTTTCGAGTACGGATCTGTGCGGGGTGCGCCCGGTAACGGGCGTCCCTACCGCGAACGGTTCTGCGAGGGACTGGCGGGGAAGTTCCGCCGGTCTACTCTCCTGGATAGCAGCGAACGCGTGGTATCCAGACTGACCTATGACAGGAATGCACCTGAAAAGGGATTTTCAGTCAGTTCGACAAAGATCAGGGAATCGGTCAGATAGTCTGTTCATACAGGTGATTGCGGGATTTTGGTAATATTATAGTTAGGGTTATGGGCATTTTATATATAGCCACTTCAAAATTTACAGGAGGAAACATGAAGGCAGGAAACATGATCGCATCAGCAGTTATCTCGGTTCTTTTATTGGCCTCGGCAGTCGGAGTTTATGCTGAAGAGAAGAAGATGGTTCTCAATGCATCAGGCGGCATAAGGGAGGTCCTGACAGCGAATATCGGGAAACGAGTCTCAGTAAAGACCGATGGCGGCGAGGCAATGGAAGGCAGCGTTCTAATGGTCGGACTGCAACTTGTCCACCTTGAAAAACTCTCGGGCAAGGATTTCTATGATGCAGTCGTAAAGATCGACAGGATCAGTTCGGTCACTCTCAAGATGCGTGGGAATTAGCTCAGAGGCGCAGTGAAAAAGAAAAAAAACACTAACCCGGAGAAGGTCAGTATGCCCCACCTGTGAAGGGTCTGTTCGGTTGTCGCGATGATACCTCTGGGTCTGCTTATATTTGTTCTCGTACAGCGGAAGTCCAGAGAGTCCTTTCCTATCGCTGAAGGCCAGCGTACTGACCCGTTCTTTTTCGGAGGATTATTTGCTATCTTAATCCCGATAATAATCTATGTTTTTGTCGACAAGGCACTCAGGGGAATTGTCATGAAGCGGTCATCTGCAGATATTGCGAAGGATGTGGCAATAGATATCGCACCGCGGTTGTGATGGCTGCTGATGTTGTGCTGGATGCTGCACTGGGAGGTTCCTCTGCCAACAGCGGGTCTTCGTCCGGCAGCGGAGGCACAAAAGGGGGCGGCGGAGAATTCGGTGGAGGAGGCGCATCAGGGGATATTAGATAAATGTGCTTATGACAAAACTGAGCATATCCCGATGCGGCCTAGTGAGTTGTATCAGATTGTAAAATAGCGGGCTCTTGACCTAGCGTCGCATCTGGAGATGGTGAAAACATTGAGGTTGTAGAGAGCATAAAAGTGCAATAATCAGACGTTGCCTTTACACCATCTGTCGACGCATTTTTAACTCAATGATAGGTAAGCCACTGGTTTGACCAGTGTGACTTAAAAAGGTTTGACCTTAAAGCATTAAGTAGGCTAAACCTCCAGATAGG
>PLXX01000120.1 GCA_003153275.1 Nitrospiraceae bacterium
ATTTACTATTCCCACTAGCTAGAACCTTTCTCAGGCTGTTCATATGCACCGCCCTCGCGATCAATTCCTTTCCGGTTCCGCTCTCGCCATAAATGAGGATGCTGGAAGAGGCGTCGGTTACCTTCTTGACCATTTTGAGGACATCTTTCATCTTCTGGCTGTTTCCGATGATGCCGTCAAAACAATAATACCTCAGTTTCGTTTCCGCATCGCGTTTGGTGTTTTCGAAGACCCTTGCGTTTTCCATGGCAAGGCTGATGGGCATCGTGGCGGCCCGGAGTATATCGAGCAGGTCTTCGTCAGGGCTGAACGGCGTATGGGCCATGACGCACAAGACACCGATGATTTTCCCTTTCGATTTCAACGGCAGACCGGTATAGAATTGTATCCTGGCACTTTTCTGACATTCGCACGTAAACCGGTCGTCCTGGGAGGCGTTTTCGACGATAATGATCTCCCTCTCGGATGCTGCAATGGAGCCGCAGAGGCATTCGCCCATCCTGAGATTTTTTTCGGAGATACACTTGACCGCGATTTCGTCGAGGTTCTGGAAGGATACCGGGACCATTTCAAGCGTTTTGTCGTTGATGATGAATATTACTCCGGCATCGACACCCATAAAAGTAACGATCTTCGAGAGGACGTCGTCGAGAATCGACTTGAGATCAAGCGATTTTCCGACCGTGAGCGCGATTTCGTAGAGAATTGAGAGCTTCTTGTTCTGTCTTTCTAAAGTTTCCGGTATGGGGGAAAACAGATCATCCATTGGCTATGCTAACACTAGTGGCACTTGTTTTGCTTACCTTTTTACTAAAACTACAATCTTGGAGGAATTTATGGACGAGAACAAACCCGATGTGATTTTGGATGTCAAAGGACTCAGCTGCCCCATGCCTGTGCTGAGGACAAAGAAGGCGATCGATGCAATGAGCTCGGGGCAGACACTTAGGATAATTGCGACCGATCCCGCAGCAAAATCCGATATTCCCGCGCTCTTGAACAGGCTCGGACACGAGATTATGTCGACAGGTGAAAGCGACGGCACAGTTTCTTTTTTGATCAGGAAAAACGATAGGGGGCAGTAGCACGATGGCCAAATTGAAAGCCCTTGGAAACACGCAGTTCCATTTCCCTGATCTGCTCAAGGAATCATCGAGACTTCATGGGCACCTTTGCCCGGGCCAGGTGCTCGGGGTGCGCATGTCCATCGTAGGGCTCGCTGAAATTGGAATCTGTGACCCAAAGGGAGACGACAGAAAACGCATCATTGTCTTTGTCGAAATGGACAGGTGCGCAACTGATGCTGTGCAGTCCGTGACCGGCTGCAGTCTTGGGCACAGGACCATGAAATTCATGGACTACGGCAAGATGGCCGTGACATTCGTGCACCTCAAGACAGGCAAAGCAGTAAGAGTCATTGCAAGAGAGGACTCACGGCAGAAGGCAAAGGAATATTTCCCTGAGATCGAAAACAAGTATGAGGCCCAGTTGGAGGCATACAAGATCATGTCTGAGGAGGACCTTTTCGACATAATGGAAGTGCATGTGAAGATAAATCCGCAAGACATGCCGGGGAGACCTTTGCGAAGGATTCAATGCGAGTCCTGTGGTGAATACGTTCAGGACATGAGGGAGGTTTATAGGGAAGGGAAGGTCTTCTGCAGGCCCTGTACCGCCGCCGGATACTATGAACCAGTTGGCCATGCTATTTCTTGAGCCTGCGTTATGCAGATATGCCATAACGGATGAATTGCAATAATGGAGATTAGGTCAAAACTTTGGATCGAGTCAAAAGGAAAACCGGTCTTCGGAAGAGGGAGAAGATTTCTGCTTGAGGCCATTGACAAGCGCGGTTCTATCAATCAGGCTGCAAAAGAGATCAACATCTCTTATAGAAAGGCCTGGGGCTATCTAAAAGCTATGGAAGAAAGGCTTGGCATCAAGCTTATTGAGAGGCAGACCGGAGGGAGGAACGGCGGAGGCGCCACGCTCACCGTGGGGGCGAAAATATTCCTCAAGAAGTATGAGGCACTTGAGATGGGTATAAGAGAGATTGTTGACGAGAGGTTCAGAAAGATATTCAAAAATAAAGGATTATAGAGGAGGTCTGCATGTGTGATTCATCGACGGAGAATCAGAATAACCCCGGAATAAAGAAACTGGCCGTTGCCGAAGCCGTAGGCACTGTCCTTGCCTATGACATAACAGAAATACGTCCGGGAGAGTTCAAAGGACGCGCCTTCAAGAAAGGACATATTATCAGAATGGAAGATGTATGCCATCTTCAAAGGCTCGGCAAGGAAAATCTCTTTGTACTGAATATCGCGGACGATGAGATGCACGAAGACGACGCTGCATATGCCCTTGCACATGCGCTCATGGGTGAGGGAGTGAAGTTAAAAGAAGAGCCAAAAGAGGGGAAGATAAATATCGTTGCTGAGACAGACGGTCTGCTCAAAATAAACAAAGAGGCGCTCCTTACGTTCAATATGCTTGGTGATGTCATGTGTGCAACGATCCACAGCAACACCATTGTGAGAAAAGGTCAGACAGTCGCAGGTACAAGGGCAATCCCATTGATTGTCAAAAAAGATATTGTGCAGGCTGCAGTGAAAATCGGCGAGGAGGCTGGGAAAATCATTCAGGTCAAAGCGATCAGAAAGCCGAAGGCCGGTGTTGTCATCACGGGAAATGAGGTCTATTACGGTAGGATAAAGGATGCCTTCGCGCCGATAATCAAAAGTAAGATAGAGGCCTTCGGAGGCGAGATTGTCGCGACATATTATGCCCCGGATGATGAGGCTTTTATCGAATTGAGGCTAAGGGAACTGATGCATGCCGGCGCCGACCTGCTGATCACGACCGGAGGGATGTCCGTAGACCCTGACGACGTCACCAGATTCGCGATAAGAAAACTGGGCGCGACCGATCTCGTATACGGCACAGCGGTTCTCCCGGGCTCGATGTTCCTCGTGGCGTACGTGGGCGAAGAAGTGCAGAAGCGCGAAAGCGTGGAAGCACTGAAAATACCCGTGGTTCCTTCCGTACTTCCGGAATTCCAAACTGCCCGCCTGATCCCAATTCTGGGTATTCCCGCATGTGGCATGTATGCCGAGAGGACGGTGTTCGATCTCGTCCTTCCGAGGTTAATGGCCGGGGAAAAGATCGGCAGGAAAGAATTGGCCGAATTGGGACATGGCGGACTCTGCCTCAAATGCGGCGAGTGTCGGTTCCCGGTCTGTCCGTTCGGGAAGTGATCCACTTGGAAGAGCGATGAGGCCGACAAATTATGGTTTTTGCGGATACGTTGGACGGCAAACGCGATTTCGTTTTCGAGGAGTTTCTTTTTCCTGCCTACACCCAACGATAGCCACCGAGTGTGCCATCCTTCCTCACGACGCGGTGGCACGGGATCGCAAGGGCGATCGGATTTGTAGCGCAGGCGCGTCCCACTGCCCGGATTGCGCGTGGAAGATCGACTGCCGCAGCGATCTCGGCGTACGTGCGCGTTTGCCCGCAAGGAATCTTCCGGAGCGCATTGTACACCTTTGCCTGAAAAGCTGTGATACGGATATCGAGAGGGTGGTTCAGACTGAGGTCCTTGCCCCGCAGATATCTCAGCAGGACTGTGATGTGACGATGGAGGCCTGAGTCGTCCGTTCTGATTTCAGCCGCCGCGTATTCCTTCACCAGTTCTGACTCAAGCGCCCAACCGGAATCTCCTATACTCACCGCGCGGACACCCTTTTCGGTCGAGGCGACCAGCATCTTCCCGAGCGGCGAATCTGCGATTGCATAACAGATTCTCTCGCCGCACCTGAGGCATGGACGAAAACCGGCACTATCCGCATCTTCAGGTCCCCGGAAGAATGTAACGTTCCTGCGGTGCGGCCGGCGCGCGGGGCACGATGGACGGCAGTAAATGCCGGTGGAACGGACTCCATAGACAAAAACGCCATCGAACAGGGAGTCTCTTTCAAGCACCGCGGCCCAGTATTTCTTTTCTCCTGTCATTTTTCGGTCTCCTGCTTATCTGTTTCTTCTAATATAGTGTAGCTCGGTGAGAATTTGCTATCCGAGGTTTCCGATGTCTCCACGAGGAAGCTTCTGATTGGAGAACCAAAATCAGGGAAGGAAGCAAAGGTAGCCTTTATGCCCGAACACATTGCCGTCAGGCTTGGCGAGTATATTCAGAATAGCCAAATGTCTCCCGGTGATAGAGTATTTCCACTGTGCTATACCGCGGTCAGGAATCTAGTTGTCGGACTAGGGAAGAAGATGAATGTCAAAATATCTCCCCACGACTTGCGCCGGCATTCGGCCACGTATGCCAGCAGGAATGGGGTACCCCTTGAGATTATATCCAAGGTCATCCTGAGGCATCAGGACCTGAAGACGACCCAAATCTATCTGGGGAAGATCAGCGACACCGAGGCTATCAGGTGGATGGATATTCTGCATGGGAAATAAGAACAGAGACTAACTGTTGACCGCCGGGGTCTACAGCATAAAACCGCAGCCCAGCCCTTGGGGATGTTTCTTCTTACGTCTATTCGATAAAAATGCATGTTTGTACCATCTATTCTCGTTTCGCCAAGTTTTAGCTTTCCTCGTCCTCGTAATGCTTTGTCTTGCCTCTGGCTCGAAGCATCAGGCATGTTACGGGACATACTGAACAGTTATGAAAAATGGAAACCCGTGAGGAGTCCTGTGAGAAATATTTTTGATAACCAAGAAAAACAGAGCAATATAAGTTTAGGAGAATGGGGAAATAGAAATGCTGTACGTCACCGCGTATAAAGTGCACGCCTGCCTCTATACTTTTTCTTTGGCCCTGCTATTCTTTAAAAAGAGGCACTGCAAGGAGGTGGTTGTGAGATATGAGGCGATGCTATTTTTATTTACGTTAGTATTTTGTCTCTCTGCCACCATTTATGGAAAGAAGGTCCGGATGAAGATTTCAAGTTCAGCCTTTATGCACAACGGACAGATACCGAAGAAATACACCTATGACGGCAGCGATATCAATCCGCCGCTCAAGATAGAAGATATTCCTGCTTCTGCAAAATCTCTTGTCCTCATAGTTGATGATCCGGATGCCCCGATGGGCAGATGGGTACATTGGGTCGTTTGGAACATAAGTCCGAAGACCGCAGAACTAAAAGAAAACTTTGTCCCCGGCGGATCAGTCCAGGGAATGAACGATTTCAGGAAACATGACTATGGAGGCCCACGCCCGCCCTCCGGAACACACCGGTATTTCTTCAAGTTATATGCGCTCGATACAACCCTGAATGTAGGCGCAGGTGCGGGAAAGACCGCCATTGAATTATCTATGAAAGGGCATATTCTTGCAAAAGCACATTTAATAGGCCTTTATGGAAGAAGCAGGTGAATAAAATGAAGTCCTGCCTCTCAGGCGAATATTTTCGATGAGTCTGCCCATGGAACCATTTTAGCAGGTTTCCTTTCACCGGGATATCTACTCCGTCGGGGCTGTTCCTCCTTCTGATTTATGCTGGCGCCCGGGAAGCTATACTTTCATCACTTCTGGGATATAATGTGAGCATGGATATTCCAAAAAGGCGACTCGGCAGGACCGGCCAGGACGTGACGATCATAGGCCTTGGGGGTGAGGGGGTGCTCAGGACCTTCGGGCAAGAAAAGGAGGCCTACCGGCTCATCAACCGTGCGCTCGATCTCGGGATAACCTACTGTGAGTCTGCGCGGGCGTACTCGGGGAGCGAGTCATACTATGGCCTTGCGCTGAAGGAAAGAAGGGAGGAAATATTTCTCACTAGCAAGTCCCATGCACGAGATAAAAAAGGCGCCCTGGCCCAACTCCATGAGACCCTCCGGAACATGAAGACCGGTTACCTCGACCTCTGGCAGGTCCATGACGTAAGAACCGACGAGGAGATAGAAGAGATTTTCGGCAAAGGAGGGGCGATAGAGGCGTTTGTGGAGGCAAAGGAGCGCGGTCTGGCGCGTTTCATCGGGGTGACCGGCCACCATGACCCGCTGATCATCCGCAGATGCATCGGGATGTTTGACTTCGATACAGTGCTCATGCCGGTAAACCCCGCCGAACCGCACTACAGGAGTTTCATCCAAGAGGTGATTCCTCTCGCCGTTGACCGGGGTATGGGGATCGTCGCGATGAAGGTTTACTTCCGGGGAATGGCCAGCCGGA
>PLXX01000130.1 GCA_003153275.1 Nitrospiraceae bacterium
CTCTACCACTGAGCTACTCCCGCATCAACAACTTTTCTGGTGGAGAGGGGAGGATTTGAACCTCCGTAGGCTACGCCAACGGGTTTACAGCCCGTCCCCTTTGGCCACTCGGGTACCTCTCCATCTAATAAAACAGTGGCAGGTCCTTAGCCCCAGTCCTCAACAATAAAGTGCCGGGCTGCAGGTATCTGTCCTTCACCGTATAGCCAGCTATGTTGCTTCTGGAGCCACCGAAGGGATTCGAACCCCCGACCTGATGATTACAAATCAACTGCTCTACCAACTGAGCTACGGTGGCGCTCCCTAAAAAGGCAACAGTACTCCACTTGGTTTTTGTCAAGTTATTAATATAAAGGAAAAAATATAATTACGTCAAGTGGAAAAAACCAGGGGGGAGAAATAAGGTCTTTCGCTGGGACGCAAAAAGAATTTTCCTCTATCTTCTCCCAATCCGCTGGCGGGTTATTTCGAACAGTATAATGCCTGCTGCCACTGAAGCATTCAGGGAATTAACCATTCCCCTCATAGGAAGGCTGATGATGATATCACAATCCTCGCCCACCGTTCTTCGCAATCCCCGGCCTTCCGACCCAATGACCAGGGCTAGTGGAACAGAAAGGTCTGTTGTCCACAGCTGATTTTTGCCCTCAGCCTCAGCGCCGGCAACCACAATACCTTGGTCCTTCATAGCCCCGATCGCATGTTTGATATTCGAAACCATGGCAACGGGCATATATTCAGCAGCACCGGCTGAAGACTTGACCGCCTCAGGGGTCAGTGTAGCCGACCGGTGTGACTGGATAACAACACCGTGGACACCCACTGCATCCGCTACCCTCAGGATTGCACCAAAGTTCCTCGGGTCCTCAACAAGATCGAGGATGAGGAACAGCGGCAGTTCATTCTTCGCGGCAGGTATGGCCATGATATCGTCAAGGGTCGCATATTTTCGCGGGGCAACCACAGCCGCAATACCCTGATGGCCCTTGGGAAATCTGCTCTCAAAAAAGTCATTATCTACTTTTTTGACCGGCACGCCACGGCCGGAAGCCGCCTGTCCTACCTCATCAATCTTCTCCCTGCGACCGGCCAGAACATAGACAGTCTTCACCTCTCTGCCTGCCCGCAACGCCTCGAGTACCGGATTCAGGCCATATATCCAAGCATCCCGATCTTCATCCCTCCTTCCCTCACTGGAAGCGTTCCCTGACACGTCCCTCCGGCCTGGCCTGAATCCGTCCCTGGATCCGTCTCTGGTTCCAGCCCTAACCCTCCCACTGGCCGGCCTGTCCCTGAAACTGGTACTGAGCCTGAGACCAGACCGCGGCCTCTCTCGCCCTGTATCTTGTTTTTTCAATCTCTCCGCCTTTCGCAGCTGCATGCTACAATGCAAAACATAATTAATATAATACAACAATTACTATGTGTTAAGAATCAGGCCATCAAAGATAGACACGTCAATGGCAAAATTCCTGAGCAACTGAAAGCCCAGCCCTCCAGCTGTATTTATCCCCTTGCTTCCGCCATAACCGCCTTCAAAATCAAGGATTTATGCTAGAATCATATCTTGTTGTATATTAATAACCGATCTGAATATGACTACGGAGATCTCATGAAACGAATCGCTAACTTTCTCTTCGAGGCCGGGATGCTCAAACGAACCCCACGATCAGGGTTTCAGTTTTTGGGCTCAGGCGCTGAATCCGTTGCTGAACATATATTCAGAACGGTCTATATCGGCTTTACCCTTGGGCACCTTGTCAAGGGCGTTGACACAGACAAGCTTCTTCGGATGTGCCTTTTCCATGACCTTCCTGAGGCAAGAACCGGCGACCTGAATTACGTAAACAAAAAATATGTAAAGGTCGACGAAGAAAAGGCGGTCAACGACCTTGCTGACACGCTGCCGTTCGGGGATGAGATCAGGGATTCGATCTTCGAATTTCTCGAAGGGAAAACGATCGAGGCACAGCTTGCCTATGATGCCGACCAGCTGGAACTGATCCTCGCGCTCAAAGAATACAAAGACCTGGGCAATACCTATGCAGACGAGTGGCTTGCGTTTGCACTCAAGAGGCTCAAGACCGATGCTGCAGCGGAGCTTGCAAAAACCATTCTGGAAACCGACTCGTCCCTCTGGTGGTTTTCAGACAAAAGCGACTGGTGGATAAAGGGAAAAAAATAAGCGATTAACAACTATCCCATTATGATTGACTATTAATCTTTGCCCTCAGTCTCTCTGCCACCACATCGATAAACTCTTCTGTCAAGGCATACTTTTCGACCTTCGGCTCTGCTATCAGCATCAGGTCCTTGGTCATAACACCGCTCTCAACCGTCTCAACAACAACCGCTTCGAGCGTATTGGCGAAGATAACAACCTCAGGCGTGTGATCGAGCTCGCCCCTCTTTGCGATCGCACCGGTCCAGGCAAAGATCGAGGCGACCGAGTTTGTCGAAGTAGGGTTGCCCTTCAGGTGTTCATAATAGTGCCTCATCACCGTTCCATGGGCAGCCTCATATTCAAACTTTCCGTCAGGAGACACAAGCACTGATGTCATCAGGCCGAGGCTGCCGAAACCTGAGGCAATCATGTCCGACATCACGTCACCATCATAGTTCATGCATGCCCAGAGCATACCGCCTTTTGATTTCATAACCTGCGATACCGCATCGTCGATCAGCATGAAGCGATACTGGATTCCGGCTGACTGAATGGCATCTTGGGCCTTTTCAACCTCTTCTGCAAAGATGTCCCTGAAAAATCCGTGATATAGCTTTGAAATGGTATCCTTTGCACCGAACCAGATGTCGACCTTCTCGCTGAGTGCATAATTGATGCAGGCCCTTGCAAAGCTCCTGATCGACTCCTCGGTATTATGCATCCCCATGACGACCCCCGGTCCCTTGAATTCGTGGATGAGGACAGTTTTTTTCTCACCAACTGAGGCAGGAGTAAAAACTATCTCCGCAGTCCCCGGCCCATAAATCAACAGCTCACTGTTTTTATAGATATCGCCGTAGGCATGACGGCCAATCATAATAGGCTTCTCCCAGGCAACCACCCCCGGATGGATATTCTTGATAATAATAGGCTTCCGGAAAACCGTTCCGTCCAGGATCGACCGAATCGTACCGTTGGGACTCTTCCACTGCTGTTTGAGATCGTATTCTTTTACCCTCGCTGCATTCGGCGTAATCGTCGCGCACTTGACGCCGATACTGAACTTTTTGATCGCCTCGGCAGCATTGACCGTCACCCTGTCGTCGGTATCGTCACGGTTTTTCATCCCGAGGTCAAAATATTTCAGATCGATATCGAGAAAAGGTCTTATCAGTTTCCCCTTGATCGACTGCCAGATGATCCTGGTCATCTCGTCGCCGTCCATCTCGACAATCGGGTTTTTAACTTTAATAGTCATGAGAGCCCCCTGTGACATGCATGATTTAAGAACGCAATAATATACTGGCGGCTGGTCGAAAAAAACAATGCGGTCCTGCTGTTTTCAGATGCTCCCTGTGCCGCTGCTTCATCAGGACAGATTCACCAGCAGGTTGTCAATCAGCCGTGTCCTGCCCAACCTCACTGCTATGGCAATAAGAACCTCTTTGCCATCAAGTTCCTGAAGCTCTTCAAGTGTCTCCGGGCTATAAAGCGAGGCATAATCGATCGCGGTAATCAGGGGCTCCCTCTTCAGTTCAGACTGCAGCATCTCTTTTAATCCGGCTGCTACTGCCGTGCCCGTGTGCAGCGCCGCAGACACCAGTGTCATCGTCCGGTAAAGAACAGTTGCCCCGGTCCGTTCCTCCAGAGTCAGGTATCTGTTCCGGGAGCTCATCGCCAGTCCGTCTATCTCTCGAACCGTAGGGCAGACAACGATCTCAACATTCATATTCAGGTCCTTAACCATCCGGCTGATAACAACGGTCTGCTGGAAATCCTTCTGGCCAAAATATGACCGGGTCGGGCTGACGAGGTTCAAGAGCTTGGTAACAACTGTTGCAACCCCCATGAAATGGCCTGCCCGGAAAAGACCGCAGAGCCGGCCGGAAAGCATCCCAACAGAGATACCTGTCGCAAAACCCTCCGGATACATCAGGCTGGCCTCAGGAATAAACAGCGTGTCGATGCCTAGCTCCCGGACCTTGGCGATGTCATTATCAGTATCGCGCGGATAGGCAGTAAAGTCCTCTGCCGGGCCAAACTGTTTGGGATTGACAAAAATGCTGACAACAACGATGTCATTTTCTGCCCGTGCCCTCCTGATAAGACTGAGGTGTCCTTCGTGAAGCGCTCCCATGGTCGGTACGAACCCGATTGACTGACCCTTCTGAAGATACTTCCTGCTGGTATTTTGCATGATTCTCGGAATTCTTATTATCTCCATAATAGCTCTCCTTTAGAAATCTATTGTATCACAGCCCCCGCAATACACTATCCAATCCCACGAGATTGAAAGGGCAGCGTGAGAATGACAGGTACGCAGATTCAGACGCGTTGCGCCTGTGCCTCGGAGGTCCGGGCAGTATTATCGGACCGAGAACGAGTACACCTGAGGCTCTCGCGCTGCTAGCCATAACGTTCATCGTGGATTGTGGACCTCCTTCCGCTTGCTTTCCGCTATCATGTCCTGTATCCTTCCAGTATGAAGACGGAATCAGTTGATTTCCTGATCATCGGCAGTGGGGTTGCAGGACTGCGGGCGGCCATCGAATTGGCACCCTCCGGCAATGTGCTTGTAGTCACCAAGGACAGGCCGTCCGAAAGCAGTACAGAGTACGCCCAGGGCGGCATTGCTGTTGTTATCAGCGATGAGGATACGGTCGGCATACATGGTGAGGATACCCTGAAAGCCGGCGACGGCCTCTGTCGTGAGGACGCGGTCAAAACACTTGTTGAAGAAGGGACTGACCGGATCAGGGAGCTGATAGACTGGGGTGCCGAGTTCGACCGGGAGGGAGTGAAGCTGGCCCTGACGCTTGAGGCGGCGCACTCCAGACGAAGAATCCTGCATGCCCACGGCGACTCAACAGGTAAAGAACTGGAGCGGGTACTGCTTAGCAAGGTGAAGTCCCTGTCTTCAGTCAGAAAGTATCCGTTTGCAATAACGACAGATCTTATCATCAAGGGTCAGGAATGCCATGGAGCCTATGTCCTGAGAGAGGGCCAGGTCACCGCTCTGCTTGCAAAAGCGACGCTGCTGGCAACCGGCGGCGCGGGTCAGCTTTTTTCGAGAACAACCAATCCACTGGTAGCGACCGGCGACGGGATGGCCATAGCCTTCAGGGCTGGTGCCGAACTTGAGGACATGGAATTTGTCCAGTTCCATCCCACAAGCCTGTATTCTCCCACAGCCCCCCAATTCCTCCTGAGTGAGTCGATGCGCGGCGAAGGGGCTGTTTTACTTAATGTTAACAGGGAACGTTTCATGTCCCGTTATCATGCGATGAAGGAACTGGCGCCGAGGGATATTGTATCCAGGGCGATCGTCTCGGAAATGGTGAAAACGAACAGCAGGCATGTCTATCTTGATCTCAGACACCTGGGTAAGGACTTTGTCAAAAACCGGTTTCCAGGAATATACTCAACCTGCCTCCGGTATGATGTGGATATCACCGAGGACCTCATCCCGGTATCGCCTGCTGCCCATTACATAATGGGAGGAATTAAAACCACCATCAACGGGGAGACAAACATAAAGGGCCTTTATGCAGCAGGGGAAGTTGCCTGCACCGGAGTCCATGGTGCCAATCGGCTCGCCTCAAACAGCCTGCTCGAAGGACTTGTCTATGGTGCGCGTGCCGGCATTGCTGCAAGAGAGTCAACGATAACCCCCCTAGAGGATGCTGACGAAGAACGATCTGTTTCGTCGATCCCTAACAGCGACGAAATACATAGTATGCTGCGACGGGTCATGTGGGAAAAGGTCGGAATCATCCGATGCAGCCAATCTCTCGAGGAGGCGCGGAACGTATTAAGCGCATATGACGATATCCTGTGCAGGGCGTATGGCAAACGACATGAACTTGAACTGAAGAATATGCTAACGGTGGCGCGGATAATTATTGAGGCTGCCGACAGAAGAAAAGGGAGTGTCGGTGCGCATTACCGTTCAGACTATAAAGAAAGAGGAGACCGATGGCACGAGCACGTAAAGCTCGACAGATCGCATGTTGCTTTCCAGTCATGCGGTAGGGACCTTATGTGACTATGCGACGGGCGAAGATCATCTGCACCATAGGGCCCGCCTCGTCTGATAAAAAAGTGCTTTTCAGTCTGATGGGTAAGGGGATGGATGTCGCCCGGCTGAATTTTTCACACGGTAGCCATTCCTTTCACCACAGGCTTATCAAAACAATCCGCGAAGGCATAAAAAAATATGGCCGGCCGGTCACCATTTTGCAGGACCTCCAGGGAATAAAGATCCGGGTCGGCCTCATAAAAAACGGCGTTGCTGAGCTCAGCAAGGGAGCGGAAGTCCTTATTTATCCGGGACAGGGGCTCGGTGACGAACGAAATCTTTTCGTCTCATACCCTTTACTGCTGAAAGATGCTGTACTGGGAGACAGGATTCTCCTCGATGACGGTTTGATCCTGCTTAACGTCACGGGAAAGACGGATACTGCATTAATAACAAGAGTAATCGAGGGTGGAATCATAAAGGACAAAAAGGGCGTAAACCTGCCGGGGATGAGGATATCACAGAGGGCTTTCACTGAAAAAGACCGGAAAGATCTTGAATTCGGCCTGCAGATGGAGGTTGATTATATTGCCATATCATTTGTACGAACAGCTCATGATGTCAGTATCGTCAGGGCCTGGATGAAAAAAAAGGGCCGGAATATCCCGATCATAGCCAAGATAGAAAAGCCGGAAGCGCTTTTAAATATAGATGCCATTCTGGATGAGGCTGACGGCATCATGATAGCAAGGGGGGATCTTGGCGTCGAGGTCAAACCCGAGGAGGTGCCTGTCATACAAAAGGAACTTATTAAAAAAGCCAACCAAAAGGGGAAGATTGTCATAACCGCCACGCAGATGCTTGAGTCGATGAAAGAGCACGTAAGACCAACAAGAGCAGAGGCGACCGATGTCGCCAATGCGGTCATCGATGGCACCGACGCCCTCATGCTTTCAGGTGAAACAGCCTCAGGTGCCTATCCTCTCGAGTCGATCAGAATGATGGATAAAATAATTCGTTTTACCGAGGGGGCGGGTCAAATCCCCTCCGTCTATGCCAGGGGGAACTCGTACGCGGATGCACTTGCCGACGCTGCCTGCAGGGCTGCAGAGGACATCTCGGCAAAGGTGCTGGTTGCCTTTACCGTCTCAGGATTTACGGCCCTGCTTCTCTCAAAATTCAGGCCGACGGTCCCGATAGTCGCATTTACTCCGGACAGGTCAGTCATCGCACGACTGCCTTTTTACTGGGGCGTTACCCCCGAATATATCAAGCCCCTCGACAACATCGACCAGATGCTCCGGGATGTTGAACAAATCCTGCTTGAGAAAAAGATCGTTAAGAAAAATGACCGGATTGTCATAATCACGTGTTCCCGGCTCCCGACTAAGGGCACGGCTTATGGAAAGACAAATTTCATGAAGCTCCACGAAATCGGAGGATAGTGAGACTTCTGATTTGATTTTCTCTTCGGCAAGAAATACTTGCCGGAACAACACGGGAAGTTCCCTGAGCTCTTTTCCCTCCGAATCCACCGGCAGCGCACTCAACCCGTAAATACCGCCGATAATTCACACCTCACATTACTGAAGACATAACAATTTTGTTATCTATAAACAAAAGCGTAAGTAGGTTTCCACGCCTTATCGTTATAAATCAATAGGCTAAGAATTGGCACAAGCATTGCATTTAAGAACTAAGGTACAACAATGGACTCACTGAGAGACAAAATACAGACTGTGGAAAAGGCAGCAATCATCGATGCGCTGAAGGAAAGCAACTGGGTGATGGCACAGGCCGCGAAAAGGCTCGGCATTACTGAACGAATGATCGGTTACAAAATAAAAAAATACGGATTGAGAATAAAGGAGGTACGATGGATAGTGGATACGCAACATTAAGGCAGTGAGCAGGGTAACCGCAGAGAGCCTCATGATTAATCTTATAAAACAAATATGGAGAAATGATATGAAAAAACTAGTATGTGCATTCATGGTTGTACTGTTTTTATTCTCGGCAGGCGTCGTTTTTGCCGAAGAACAGGGGCAGAAGACTATCCCTCCTTCTCCTGCGACTGAACAGGGTGCGCCCCCTGTTCAGTCAGCATCTGCTGTCGCCCCGGCTGTGTCACCCCTCAAAATTGACACGGGGGACACGGCCTGGATGATCGTGGCAACAGCCCTGGTCATGCTGATGTCGATTCCAGGGCTGGCACTTTTCTATGGGGGTTTGGCGAAGAAAAAGGATTCATTAAATACAATGGCCATGACTTTTGTCACCTTCTGCATCGTCAGTGTTTTGTGGGTGGTATACGGATATACCTTCTCGTTCGGGACCGACATCGGAGGCATAATCGGCAGTGCAGAGAAGTTGATGCTCAGAGGCATCGGACCTAACAGCATTTCGGATCTGGCAAAGACCATCCCGGAATACATCTTCATTGTCTATCAACTGACCTTTGCAGCGATCACGGTTGCCCTGGCAAGCGGCGCCTATATCGAGAGGATGAAGTTCTCTGCCTGGGTCGTCTTTTCAATCCTCTGGATGACGCTCGTCTATCTTCCGGTAGCTCACTGGGTCTGGGGTGGTGGGTTTCTTGCCAAGCTCGGGGCACTTGATTTTGCCGGCGGAACGGTAGTCCATGTGAACGCCGGTATAGCAGCACTGGTCGGAGCTCTGGTCCTGGGCAGGCGCAGGGAAAAAGCTCTTCTACCAGGAAATCTAACCCTGGTAGTGACGGGAGCCGGCCTGTTGTGGTTCGGCTGGTTCGGATTTAACGCCGGCTCAGCCCTTGGAGCCAACGGACTTGCAGGTGCCGCATTTATCAATACCAATACAGCAGCCGCAGTTGCCGCGATATCCTGGATGGCGGTCGAGTGGATGCACTCGAAGAAGCCAACCGTCCTGGGCCTTGCATCAGGTGGCGTGGGCGGACTGGTCGCGATCACTCCTGCAGCCGGCTTTGTAAATGTAAGCGGGGCTATCGTAATCGGGTTAGCTGCTGGTATCATCCCGTTTTTTGCCGTTGCCTGGCTGAAGCCCAGGCTTGGCTATGACGATACCCTCGACGCCTTCGGAATACACGGCATAGGCGGCACTATCGGAGCAATCCTCACTGGAGTATTTGCGGATCCCTCGATCAATGAGACTGGGAAAGGCCTGTTGTACGGAAACCCCGGCCAGTTGATAACGCAGCTGATAGCGGTTGGGGCAACGCTTATATACAGTGCAGTCATGACCTTTATTATCTTCATGGTCATCAAGGTGGTCGTCGGGCTGAGGGTTGACACCGAAGACGAAATGCTGGGACTCGACGAGAGTCAGCACGGCGAGAAGGCGTACAACTTGTAACAAAGGAGAATCCCATGAAAAAAATAGAAGCGATTATAAAGCCATTCAAACTGGATGAGGTAAAGGATGCCCTGAACGAAATAGGCGTACAGGGCATGACGGTATCGGAGGTAAAGGGCTTCGGCAGGCAAAAAGGCCATGTCGAACTCTACCGGGGGGCTGAATATGACGTCTCATTCATCCCCAAGGTAAAACTGGAAGTTGTTGTGCCTGACAGCATGGTTACGGGGACCGTGGCAGCCATTGAGTCAAAGGCCAAGACAGGCAAGATCGGCGACGGAAAGATATTCATCCTGCCGGTCCATGAGGTCATCCGCATCAGGACAGGAGAAACCGGAGAAGCGGCTATCTGAATACCCGAATACTTCTTATCTCTGGACAGCATTCGCCACAAAAGAGGAGGAGACACTCCGTCCTCCTCTTTTGTGGCAAGTCACCTCAGCTGTTCCCCGGTTTTCCCTTGTTTATCCCCTTGATTTCATCTTATAATCTTTCTAAAACAAAAGTTAGGATTCACATATGCCCTTAATTTAAGTTCACTTCAAACTTTCTGAATGTCAATATTTTATAGGATTATGAACTTGCTTTTCTCTCTGTATATTTTGTGTTATGGTTGATATAGACATGAATTGAGGACAAATGAAGATCTTACTTGCAACTGATGGTGCAGAGTATTCAAAAGAGGCAGCTAAGTTTTTAAAAGCCTCAAAGTTGTCAGTTGAGGATGAAATCACGATTTTTCATGCAGTTTCTTGGATTCCATTTCTTTATGACTCGGAATCCTATATCGAAACTTTCAAGGAAATCAAGCAGGAACTTGCGCCAAAAATTGCAGATTCAATCATGGATATCCTAAAGCCTGCTAGAGCAAGAATCAGCACATTGATAGTTGTGGGTTCTCCTGCCCAATGCATAATAGATGCTGCAGGACATCAGATATAAAAAGTCGAGTTTGAGTCTCTGGAGGATGCGCGATGCTGACTATTAAGAAAATTCTTCTTCCGGTTGATTTCCCGAATACCTCGCTGCGTGTGGTTCATCAGGCTGCGACATTAGCCCACCATTTCCATTCTGAGATCGTTATGCTGCACGTCGTGACAGCGCGGAGCAATGCCGCCTGTCTCCCAGAGGACAGCCCCGAACTCGCTGATTGGGATATCCTTGCGGAGATCACTAGAGTGGCCGAGAAAAACCTGGACCAGTCTCTCGGACCGGAGTTTGATGGCCTTACCATTCAGCGCGTGTTGGTCAAAGGCAGCGCGGCCCATGCAATTGTGCAGACGGCTCAAGAGGAAGAAGCGGACCTGATCATGATGCCGTCCTATGGCCACACGTTCAATCAGTTTCTTTTGGGCTCTGTGACAGCAAAAGTACTACACGGAACTGGGTGCCCGGTTTGGACCGACGCTCATGTGGAAAAATCTCCAGTTCAGGAGTTTGCGATCCGCAACATCCTCTGCGCTGTCGATTTCACCCCCCATAATCACAAAGCTGTGTCATGGGCAACACAAATGGCCACCGAATTTGGTGCCCGTCTAACGCTTGCTCACGTCACTCCTGGGGTGGAGTTTTGGGGGCCAGGTGGCAACTACGTCAATCCAGAGTGGAAAGAGGCACTTGTCAGCAATGCTTCTCAGCATATCGCAGATCTTCAGCGAGACATTGGCATCAAGACAGACGTATTTATCGGTAGCGGTGACGTGCCCAAGGTGTTGAGCCAAGCTGCGAAGCGGACGAAGGCGGACTTGCTGGTAACCGGATGCTACCCTTATGGCGGTCACCTGCGGACCCATGGCTACGCAAACATTTGCGCTGTGCCGATTCCAGTTCTGAACGTCTGAGCGTTAATCATCATTGAATTCTTGACCAAAGTTCGCGGACTTCCTTCAGTACTCCTTAATATTTTAAATGCTATTCTCGGAATTCCTTTAACCGTTTATCACCTCGTACGTCCTTAATTCGCCGTCACAGATGTTTGCTGTCATCAAGAGGCTTACCCCTCCCTTTATCAAGTCCTACAAATCTCCATCAAAAAACTGCACGGCGTACTGACCAAGGCAGAGATGTAGTCTCCTTCGGGGCTACGGGAGGCGGTATAACGTTGCGGTATAACGTTGCGGTATACTACGTGGTATGTTGCCAACTAAATCATACGATGTTGTAGTCATCGGTGCAGGCCATGCAGGATGCGAGGCAGCGCTTGCTGCAGCGCGGATGGGACTTACAACCTGCGTCTTCACCCTGAATCTCGACACCATAGCTCACATGTCCTGCAATCCTGCCATAGGCGGCCTGGCAAAAGGTCATCTCGTAAGAGAGATTGATGCCCTCGGCGGCGAGATGGCAAAGGCAACCGACAAGGCCGGAATACAGTTTCGGATGCTGAACCGGTCAAAAGGCCCGGCAGTCTGGTCTTTGCGTGCACAGGCAGACCGGGTATTATACCGACTACATATGCTGAAGGTTCTTGAGGCCCAGAAGAATCTCGATATAAAACAGGCGATGATCGACGATATCCTTGTCGATGGGCAAAAGATTTCAGGGGTAAAAACCTCACTCGGTATCATATTCGGGGCAAAGGCGGTCATCGTCACCACAGGCACTTTTCTAAAGGGGCTTATCCATGTCGGCCATAAAAACTATCCTTCGGGCAGGGCAGGAGAATTCCCGTCAGTCAATCTGTCGGATTCCCTTGCCGGGCTTGGACTGAAACTCGGACGCCTCAAGACCGGCACCCCGCCGCGACTGGATGCACATACGATCGATTTTTCGAAAACTGAACCTCAGTGGGGGGACGATCCTCCGATCCCGTTTTCTCATAGCACGGAGAAAATTACAAATCTGCAGCTACCGTGTTATATCACGTATACGAACAGCGAAACCCACCGGATCATCAGGGACAATATCAGCCGGTCTGCCATGTACGGCGGCCAGATAACCGGCATTGGTCCCCGCTATTGCCCCTCAATCGAAGATAAAGTCGTGCGTTTTGCCGGGCGTGAGCGGCACCAGGTCTTTCTTGAGCCAGAGGGGCTGGAGACGACCGAGTATTACGCAAACGGAATCTCTACCAGCCTGCCGTTCGATGTCCAGGTAGAGATGGTAAGAACAATCCCCGGTCTTGAACAGGCCGAGATCATGAGGCCGGCCTATGCGATTGAATATGACTTTGTTTTTCCCACACAGCTGTACCATTCGCTCGAAACAAAAACAATCAACGGCCTGTACCTTGCTGGACAGATCAACGGAACATCAGGGTATGAAGAGGCTGCTGCACAGGGATTGATGGCAGGCATCAATGCATCGCTCAGGATCCAGAACAGGAAACCGCTGATTCTCGGCAGGCATGAGGCATACACCGGTGTGCTGATTGACGACCTGGTCACGAAGGGGACAAAAGAGCCCTATCGGCTGTTCACCTCACGGGCCGAATACCGCCTCCTGCTCAGGCACGACAACGCAGACCTGAGACTCATGGAAAAAGGTAATGCAACCGGTCTTCTTGCTATTGATATCTACGAACGGTTTCTCGATAAAAAAGAAAAGATCGGCAATGAATTGTCGCGGCTCAAAAAAACCAGAGTCAAACCCCTGATGATCAATGACACGCTCCGGGCGCTCGATACGTCGCCGATCACTGAAGACATCTCGCTCGATAGTCTCCTGAAGCGGCCTGAGGTGACCTATGGGGTGATCAGGAATGTCATGCCTTCAGTCACACTGCTGTCTGAAGAGGAGGAAAAGCAGGTCGAGATACAGACCAAGTATGAAGGGTACATCAGCCGGCAGATGGAGATGGCTTCCAAGCTGTCCCGGCTTGAGGACATGAAGATCCCTGAGATTATTGATTACACTACAATTCCGGGGATCTCAACAGAGATCGTCGGGAAACTTCTGGAGGTCAGACCGGTGAGTATTGGCCAGGCAGGAAGGATACAGGGCATGACCCCTGCCGCATTATCGCTGATCATGATAGCAGTCGAGAAAGAGCGGCGGAGTAAAGCAGGGAACCGAAAAGCAGGCCCGGCCAGCAGTTCAGACTGACGAGACATGATTGAAAATCCCATAGACCTGCGCCTGGAGTTCTTTTTGTATAATGTCCCAACCTCTTCAGAATGCGGAATAAGGCAGGCAGAGCAGTCTGTTGTGCCTGTCGGCAGAGTCGTAAACGTTCCGGGACCTGCAAGGAAGAAGATCGGGCAAAAAAAACATGAGTGCCAGTTCTGCAGATCATGACACGGCAGAAACTCGCACTCCGTATTGATGAAATGTCTTTAGTTCATGGGTTCGCTTTCTCCGCCGTTATATGCTCATGCGTTTTTAAATGGTCTCTGCAATATTCGTAATCGCCTTCGCAGGTAGAACAATATCTGAATTCCATGATTATGTCATCGTTTTCGGTCATACCGCAGATCGTGCATTTATGCATGGTACCTTTGCGGGACGGGGCAAAGGTTCTTCTCCGGTTATATACAGACCCCCGGTGCTGTATGGCGGAGAGTATATCACCGCCGAAGAAGAGGAAATAATTTGAGATGGAAACTATAGCGGCAATCTTATTCGAAAGCGGCGCTGTCAGGATCGTAAAGGCGATAAAGGCCCAGTTAAGCCATGCCAGGTACTTCATCTTGACCGGGATGATAAAAAAGATCAATATCTCATAGTCCGGATAAACATAGGCAAAGGCCAGGAACAGGGACAGATTCAGATAAAGTGCTGTTGTTCCCTCCCCGGTGATAAAGGCTGCAAGGGCGGTCCCAGCAATCCCCGTGAAGTAGTAGACATTAAACCTGAAACTTCCCCATTCATGCTCCAGCCCGGTACCGACCAGGTAGTAGAAATAGAATATGAAGAAGATCCACAGAAGCGAGGCCGAAGGGGGTATGAAGACCCAGGTTAGTATCCTCCATACTTCTCCCTGCATAATGAGATCAGGATCAAGCATGAGCTTGCCGATCGCTTCACTCTGCGGCATCCCATATCGCAGCATATAGATAAGCGCGTTGATGCCGATGATATACACGATCAGCTCCCTGATCGCAAAACGCCCAAATTTTTTTTCGAGTTTATTGAGTATATTCATGACCTATGCATACTGAGTGCGGGACGCATCGCGTTTTATCAGCTCTCTGCTCCCTGTAATAAAATGGGAAGGGCTGAACACCTGTCCAGCCCTTCCCTGCATTTTTTATGATGTTGGGCTCACTGACATTTGGTAAATCCGCAGCAGTGGCAGACGGCGCAGCCGCCTTCATGCTCAACCGCACCGCCGCATTCGGGACAGGCTCCTATGCGCATGGTTTCACCATGCCCGTTTTTACCGCTTCCGCTTCCCTTGTCTCCCCGCTGCATATAACGTTCGAGGGCCTTTGCTATGGCATCAGAGCATGAGGTGATCTTGCCGCCGGGTGCCCAGGCCTGATTATGACAGGTGATCCCCTTCAGTTGCTTGATGATCACCTCTGGTTCGATATTCGAACGGAGTGCAAGACTGACGAGTCTGCCTATCGCCTCTGCCTGGCTCGAGGCGCACCCTCCGGCCTTGCCCATATGGGTGAAGAGCTCAAACAGTTGGCCGTTTTCATCTTCATTGACTGTAATATAGATATGACCGCAGCCGGTCTTCATATGACACGTCGCGCCGGCTATGCTCTCAGGTCTCTTTCGAGGCACAATCTTTGTTTGTGTCGGGCCTGACTCACTCGTCGGCTCCTGTTTTGTTTTGCCGGTCGAAAGCACCTGGTCTTCACGCGAGCCGTCACGGTAGACGGTCACGCCCTTGCAGTTGAGCTGGTAGGCGAGCAAATAAACTTCCTCAACATCCTTTGGGGTTGCGTTGTGCGGAAAGTTCACCGTCTTGGAAACAGCGTTATCAATATACTTCTGGAATGCCGCCTGCATCGTTACATGCTCAAGAGGGGAAATATCATGTGCAGTAACAAAGGCCGCCTTGACATCGTCCGGAATCTCAGCAAACTCCTGAAGCGATCCTGCATCAGCAATCCGCTCCATGAGATCTCTTGCCCAGAACCCTCGGTCCTTCGCGACTTTTTCGAAATAGGGATTGATCTCAAGCAGTTTTGTCCCCTCCATGACAGTACGGACAAATGAGACTGCAAAAAGCGGCTCGACTCCGGATGAACAGCCGGCAATGATCGAGAGTGTCCCGGTCGGAGCAATCGTGGTTACGGTCGCATTCCTCAGCCTGATCTTTCCGTCATAAATACTGCCTTCATAATTCGGGAAGACCCCTCTTTCAGCTGCAAGGGCAGCAGATGCACTCTTAGCCTCGCTCTGGACAAACCCCATCACCTCTTCAGCAAGGGTTATGGCGCTGTCTGAATTGTATGGGATACCCATCTGTATCAGCATATCGGCCCAGCCCATGACCCCCAGACCGATCTTGCGGTTAGACTTGGTGACCTCATCTATCTTTGGCAGCGGATACCGGTTGACGTCGATGACGTTATCGAGAAAATGGACCGCTTTCCATACAGTCTTTCTAAGCTTCTCATAATCAACTGACTTGTCGGCCACCATCTTTGCAAGATTGATCGAACCAAGGTTACATGATTCATAGGGGAGCAGTGGCTGCTCGCCGCATGGATTGGTCGATTCTATCTTCCCGGCCTTTGGGGTCGGGTTAGCAGCATTGATGCGATCGATAAAAACAAGACCGGGCTCTCCGTTTTTCCAGGCATGGTTGACGATTTGATCAAAAACGTCGCGCGCCTTCAACTGTTTGACGACCTTTTTTGTCCTCGGATTAATAAGGTCATAGGCAGTGTCATCGGCAACCGCCTGCATAAAACTATCGGTAATCGCAATAGATATATTGAAATTATTAAATCGCTCATTGTCATCTTTTGCAGTCATGAATTCAATGATATCCGGATGATCGACGCGGAGTATTCCCATGTTGGCACCCCGCCTGGTTCCGCCCTGCTTGACCGCCTCGGTCGCCGTGTCGAAAACCGTCATGAACGAGATAGGACCCGAGGAGATGCCCTTGGTCGAGCCGACGATATCGCCGCTCGGTCTCAGATTCGAAAAGCTGAACCCGGTACCGCCGCCTGATTTATGGATGATTGCCGTCTGTTTTACCGCGTCGAAAATAGAGTCCATGGAATCCTCGATCGGGATAACAAAGCATGCGGACAATTGGCCCAGTTTCCGGCCGGCATTCATGATCGTCGGACTGTTTGGAAGAAAATCCAGCGAGGTGGTCATCTCATAAAACTCCTCCTCCAGCAACAGCACCTCGTGCTCTGACCTGTCATACTGAAGATCAGCAGCAGCAATTGCCGAGGCTATTCGCCGGAAAAGCTCCTCAACAGTCTCAGTGACCTTGCCTTCCTCATTCTTTTTGAGGTATCTTTTTTCGAGAACTTTTAAGGAATTTGGTGCCAGTTTTACTGCTGATGAAGCGTGCTCCATGTCCCCCCCTGTAATATCTTTATTGGTTCGTTAACAGACATATCATAACTACAAATTGTGCTGCCCCACTATTAAACCACAACATATTGTGTATGTCAAGGCAAAAAAGAAATATAGTAAACCCTTTGATTTTTAATGATATTCGAGGTGAATAACATGTGAATTTCTGATTAGCCTACATTCGGCAGTTGGGGCTGGAAAAGGAAAAATAATACGATGAGAACGTCAGTCGAAGAGGCTCGCTAGAACATCCGCCCTCTCGTCAATGTTCTTGGCTATATGCTCCTGCTCCTCCTTCAGCTTATGGAGCTCATCAGCTATATTCATCGAGGCAAGGATCGCAGCCTTTAGCGGAGTTATTCCCGGCGCCATGCCATAGACATCCTTCAGTCTGCCGTTGACAAACGCGGCAAGCTTTTTTATATGCTCCTCGGATGCGTCCCCTTTAATCGTATACTTCTGGCCGAGTATAGTTACATCAACGCTTCCCATCCTCTGTTTACACCTCTATCGTATCAAGCTCATCCAGGAGTTCCTGGATCTGTGACCCAATTGAACTCTTCTCTGTCTTCAATGCCTCTATCTCACGGTTCTTGTCTTCCAGGGCAGACTCAAAATCCCGGAGTTTTCTCTCGAGAAGGGTCTTCTCCTCTTTTAATGCCTTGACCCTCTCAACCGCAGCGTTAATCTTCTCTTCAAGGTTCTTCAATCTATCCAACGACAGGCCCTCCTTCGTCATGGTGGTTTGCTCATGCTCAGATCCCGAAACAGATCCCGATTCAGCACTCAGATCATCAAAAAGCGATTCCCTGATTTCCATTAGTTAAAATAACAGATGAGGGCGACTGATGTCTACTGGTCGGGGACGTCTGTGCCAAGCCACATACGCTCAATATGAGATCAATTATTCTTATCGGACGATCCACCGGCAATCATCCGCTCAACAGAAGGTATTACCCCAATTCTGACGATAATCCTATCCCCGCGCATCCAGTAGTCTGTTAGCAGGATGTCGTCAACACCATAGGTCAAAGGGAAATACAGAGGCCTGAGCTCATAGCCGAAGATAACCCCTTTATCATCCACAATACTACTCAGTCGGGCTCCGTTAACAGACGTATGGCAGTTTATGAACCGGCGTGCCTGCTCAAGCGCCTTTTCTGCCGAAAGCCCCTTCTCCACCCGGTAGTTGAACTCAGGGGAAAATGGTTCGATCATATACCCGTCGTCTTCCCTGTCGAGAATGGCAACCGTCTCAGGATCATCGAGATATCTGCAGCCGAAGAGAATCAGGCTGAAACTGCCGGATAGGCCATCCGCAGGGGCCTGCTCAAGTCTGAGGCCCTGATGGGGAACGCAGGCATTGACACCCAGTATCGCAACAAGAAATAATGCCAGCAGAAATGTTGACTTCATGCTCAACCTCCTACTTTATTGTACCACGCTTTCCCGCCCTCCAGAAGGTCTTTAAAATCTTCAAGCACCAAGTATTCACGGGATGTCCCCTTGCCTGCCCTGGAACTCGCATATGCCTTATAGAGGATATACCTGATCCCGTATTCTTTCGCCGTCCTGAGGACCGCCTCGGTATCATCGATAAAAAGACTCTGCTCCTTATGAAACCCGAGAAGCCTCTCAGCCTTTTCCCAGAACTCCAGCCTCTCTTTCGGATAACCCATCTCAGAAGAAGTGATCGCGGCATCAAAATATTTTCCCAGCGCGGTCTTCCTGAGCTTGATATCAAGGACCTTGCGATGGGCGTTGGTGAGGAGAAACACCTTTTTTTTATGCCGGCGCATCGCCTTAAGGAACTCTTCGACAAGCGGATGGACTTCTATCAGGTGGTGTATCTGCTCTTTGAGGGCAGCGATATCGATATCGACCTCTTTTGACCAGAAGTCGATATCAGTCCAGTTCAGCGTTCCCTCGTGGGTCTTGTATTTTGCAAGCAGTTCTTCTTTTGCACGGCCAAAAGTGATCTGTTTTTTTTCGGCATATTTTTCAGGCAGAAGATGCTCCCAAAAAAAGTCGTCAAAATATTTATCGAGCAGCGTCCCGTCCATATCGAGCAGGACATATTTGATTTTGTCGAATGGTATTTTTGATATGATCATCCGGTTTGCTCCATCGGGTCCCTGTCTTTCAACCTTCCTGGTTGTTTCAGAATTCTCCATATAGGAGACAGTGTGGAGGCGGGGACTTTTGAAGAAATTTTGTGTGACACCACGCGTGCGACATTATGCAAACCAGAGGATAATCTTACTGCCCAGACACAGACAAACGAAATATGAAATATTCGTCAATTACAAAATTTCTGAAGCAGCCTTCGGCTTCCATATACCGCTCATTTCTTACAATTTCCCTTTTGTTGACGGAACACCTTTGACCCGAGGATCGATCGTCACTGCCTCTCTGAGGGCCCTCCCGAGAGACTTGAAGATCGCCTCGATGATATGGTGGGTATTTCTGCCGTACGCAACACCGATATGCAGCGTGATGCCGGCGTTGGCCGCAAATGCCTGCATGAAATCCTCGATCAGATCAGGGTCGAATTCTCTGAGTTTGCTCTTCTTTGGATACTCAACCCGGTAGACAAGATACGACCTCCCGCTTATATCCAGCGAAACCGAAGCCAGGGTCTCATCCATAGGTACTGACGCCTGGCCATACCGGGTAATACCTTTCAAGTCCCCGAGCGCCTGTTTCAAAGCCTTGCCAAGGGCGATGCCGACATCCTCAACCGTGTGGTGGTCATCAATATCCGTATCCCCTTGCGCCTTGACGGTCAGATCAAAAAGTCCATGCTTGCCCATAAGAGAGAGCATATGGTCAAGAAAAGGGATCGTCGTGCGGACCGCATATTTTCCAGAACCATCCAAGTTGATCGTAACGCTGATGTCCGTCTCTTTTGTCTTCCGGTCAATGAGCCCTTTTCTCATGATTGCTCCTGTCTTTGCTGCTGCTGAATTTTTTCGAGTGCCGAGAGAAAGGCTGTATTTTCCCGGGGGCTCCCGACCGTCACCCTGAGGCACCCCGGGGCAGCATCATTCAGATTACGCACCAGGACCCCTTTCTTCAGGAGTGCCCGATAAACCCTGTCCGGCCCGAATACTCTAAATAGAATAAAATTAGCTTCTGACGGGAACGGCGTTACCCCTTCTATCATTGCCATTGCCGAGAGAAGGCGGTCACGTTCACCCACAATCTCCTTTATCGATTCCTTCAGTTTTTTCTTTTCCTGCAGGGCCGCCACAGCAACTGCCTGCGAAAGGGCATTAACATTGAAGGGAAGGCGTACCTTATTGACTTCCTCTACAATCTCCGGAGAGGCTATCAGAAATCCAAGTCTCAGGGCCGCAAGCCCTATCTTGCTGAGGGTCCTCATGATAACCAGATTCGGGTAGTCTTTCAGCAGCGGCAGGAACCCCCTGTCACTGGCAAAAGGCTGATAGGCCTCATCGACCACCACAATCCCCCTTGTTGCTTCGAGCAGCGGTAATATTCTTTCCGAGGCAAAACAGTTGCCTGTAGGATTGTTCGGGCTGGCAAGAAATATAAGCTTCGGATTTTCCCTCCTGACCGCTGTCAGCATTGCTGCCGCGTCAAGGTCATAGGCATCATCCAGCGGCACGGCGATCTTCTTTTCTCCAAACGCCTGTGCAATAATCCCGTACATCGAAAAGGTAGGAACCGGGTAGAGGACTGGTCCGCCAAAGGTCGCTATCAGATAATAGATAAGCTCGTCCGAACCATTGCCCTGCAGAATCTGCTCCGGCCTTACCCTGAAGTCCCGGGCAATCAATTTTTTCAGGGCCTTTGCCTCGGGATCAGGATACCTGTTCGTCCTGATCAATACCGCTGCCTTCAATGCTTCATCGAACCCGCAGGGACTTTCATTGGCATCAAGTTTCACCCTGCAGGGGATTTCGCTGGCACTGTATGCCCGCAAGGATACAACATCCTTTTTAACCAGCTTTTTAATATTCATTTTCCCTTGCATTATCTTATCGTCTCAGTAACTCATTGTCTTATGTGGCGGACAGGATACAGACCCTATAGTCCGTCAGGTCCGGGCGGCATTCCTTCGTCTGATGCTTCAGGGTCAATGATAAAATGCATCCAGATGATATTAAAGATATCTCCGTAGTCTTTAAGATAGTCCCTCATCGTACCCCCCGGTTTCACATTTCTGACATATCGTCCGAACTGGCTCTCTATCTTCCTGAGAACCTGTTTCTTCTGGTCTGAACTATAAGGATAGACACAGCCACTCATCACATAATTGCCGTCAAGATTAAGCAGCCGGGTCGCAAAGATATCACCTTTCTGCAGCCCCCTTGTCAGACTCTTGTCTCTCAGGCGGATCTCATCTCCGAGCAGCAGGTCTCTCAGCAGCACCCGCTTGTCACGTGCAACAGACGCAACCTCGTAGAGGCTCAGTATCGAGTCCTTTATCTTCCCGATGACAGCAAGCTCTTCAGGGCCAAGCCCCGAATCTACTCGGCCATATATTGTCAGGAAGGTCTCGTTCTTGTCGTTTGCCTTGTAATCGAAGATCAACCAGTCCTCAAAGTTAATGAAGCCAAGCTCAAGGCAAACACCACCCATGACCTCATCAGGCTGCTGTTCATCCCAATAATACGTGTAGGCGCTGTCTATCGCCTGCGCATGATTTTCCCGCACATAATTTATCGCCGACTGAAAAATTTTTGTCTTAATCTGTTCTTCTTTGCCCACGTATATCTCTCCTTGCCTGATACGTCGCTTGCTGAACCGCCGTAATGTCCGTCGGGATACCGTTTCTTTCCTTTAACGCTTCCTCAACCTTTCCCCAGTCAACGATCTCCGAGAGACCGAGACTTTCTATGGCTGCCTTTGCCTCGGCCCTGAGGTCCTTGATTTTTTTATAGAAATCGCCGTTGCCCTCGAGAAAAACACGCCCTTCATTCGATAGAGTTATCTTTAATTACCGGCAGATACACCACTTCCCCGGGAGTGTTAACCCCAACCTTATCAAAAAATTTCTCCATATGCTCCGGCATCACCCTGATACAGCCGTCGCTCCTGAAATGATAAACAGACTGAGGTTTGATAGTTTCGTGAATCAGTATGCCGGGTAATGATGTCTTTATCGCAAACGGTCCAAGAGGGTTCTCAGGACCAGGCGGGACAATAGTCTCTGCTGTTTTGCCGTCAGCCTCCATTTCCGACTGGATTGATTTGGGAACATACCATGAAGGATTTTTCTCCTTCCTCAGAACTGTAAATTTCACCAGCGGCCTTGCCCAGTCAGCATCTTTCCCCGGGACCATTCCAACGGCTACCGGAAACATTGTCTCAGCTCGGCCACCTTTAAAAAAATAGAGGGTCCTATCAGGGATATTGACAATAAGGCCATCGTCGACAACCTTGGGAACGATCTTCAGTGTATTGACCCTGAGCGTCATCCCTTTTTTCAGCGGCTTCTGAAGGTCAATCCCGTTCTCCCGTGCAATCTGCTTCCAGCTCACGCCAAACCTAGCACCGATAAGCTCGACCGTGTCCCCTTTCCTGACCGTATAGACGGTGTCCCCGCCGACAAGTATCCCGGCATACGACCGAAAGGGCGAAAGGGACAGAAACGCCGCTAATACGAATAAAAACATCCTCATGCTTATCTTTATTATATCTCGTTGCTTCTTTTCAAAACAAATCGGATGGGAAACATATCACGCGTCTACCCGCCCGGGGTTGTCATGGTCGAGTTCCTGCAGGTATTCCCTCGTCGAGGGATCACCGACAATCTCATCGAGCATGCTTTTTTTTGCGGATTCGAGACGTTCGGCCGGAACCTTCAGCCGCTGGGCCAACTGCTCCAGGGACACCCCCTTTGTAAAATGCTCATCCGCGATCAGCACCTTCAGCGTGTCGTCAATAATGGCGGCCTTCACCTTCTCATCCTTCTCACCGACCAGGGCAGCTGCTTCATCGAAACCCAGACCGCGGTCCAGTCCTTTTCTGATGCGATCAATCTCAAGCATATACTGTCTGTCAGCCTCGGCCATAAATGCGTCATCCGGAAGACCTTCATGCCATGACTCTGCCATATAACCTCCTCCATACATTGTCGAGTGCAACTTCTGGCTCATATCCTATCATACAAAGAATATATATGATATTAGTGTATACACTGCTTTACGGCTTCAAACGAGCTGACGACAGCACCTGAGTTCTTGACATATAACATGCTTGCCTTTTCTCCTGCCTCCCGGATCATCGAGGGTGCTTCGAGCAGTTCTCTTATCTTTTCGGCAAGCCCTTCCGAAGACACCTCAAAGGCAGCTCCTTCCTTATAGAAAACGCTGATAAACGGAAAATTTTCCATATGAGGTCCGCAGAGAATCGCCTTGCCCCACAAGGCAGCTTCAAGCGGATTCTGGCCACCCTGTCCCGAAAAACTCTTGCCGATGACCGCGATATCTGCAATGCCGTAAACCGACGCAAGTTCGCCGATACTGTCAAGGATGATGATATGCGAGTCCGCCCTCTCTTCTCCGCCGGCCTTGTCGAACTGCGTCCTCCTGACAAACGACAGACCGCTTGCTTTCACCAGTGCTTCCACTTCGTTAAAACGTTCAGGATGGCGCGGCGCAAGAACGAGCTTAAGTGCTGGAACGAGGTCGAGGTTTTTTCTCAGAGCCGCTATCATAAGCTCCTCTTCGCCCGTATGGGTGCTTCCGGCCACGATCACCGGCCCTTTGAGCCGGGTAGCCCATGGCGGAATTGCCGGTCGTTCAGGGCAATCGAATTTAAAACTCCCGGAGACGATGATCTTTTTTTCTTCAGCACCCATCAGCCGCATCCGTTCGGCATCATCTCCGGTCTGCATCAGATAAAGCGTTCCCCGACTCAACACTCTTTTCATGAAACCGGAAATTTTTTTGTACCTCCTGAAGGAATTCTCTGATATTCTGCCGTTCACCATAATAACCGGGATCCCCTGGACGTGAGCAGCCCTGATGGCATTCGGCCAGATCTCTGTTTCAACGATTATAAAAAGGAGCGGATTAATCCTGCGCAAGAAATGCTTCGTGATGCAGAAGCTGTCAAAAGGCATATAGACCACCCTCACTCCGACAGGGGCCTTTGCCTCTGCAACGGCACGCCCAGTATCAGTCATGGTCGAAAGTATGACCGGAGACCCGGGATACGAGGACCTCAATAAATGTAAAAAAGGGACAGCGGCCATTACTTCCCCAACCGAAACAGCGTGGACCCAAAACGAGCGGGCACTACCTTTATCCTCTCTGCCCGTCATAGCAGGAAACCCCAGTTTCTCCCGCAGCCATGTCAGTCGGAGCCCTGAAGGCCTTTTGAAACATTGGGGTATCAGCAGAATGATCACTGCTGTGGTATAAAGGATGCTATAGATAAAATACATCGAACATACCTGCCCTTATTGGCGCGTTTAAACCTTCCATCCGGCCATCTCGATAACTATCTCCGCAACCCTTTCCGAGGCATGCCGACTGGTAAAGATTTGGTGTATCCTGCTGTAAGAATCGAGCATCGCCGCCCTATGTGCGCCATCGGTAAGAATCTTTCGGAGTTCATCCATAATATTCGGAAGAGTTACACCCTCCTGCAGAAATTCCTTCACCACCTCTCTGTCAGAGAGGATATTCGCCAGGGTCATAAACTTTGCGTGGATGAGTATCTTGCCGATAAAAGCGGTCAAAAGAGAAACCTTGTAAATGACCACAATCGGGACACCGAGAAGCACTGCCTGCAGCGTTGCCGTACCAGAGGCCAGGACGGCACAGTCAGAGGCGGCTAGCACCTCAAGGGACCTGCCCTGGTTGATGATAACACCGAACTCTTTTAACGGTCCGATTAATGCCTGATATTTTGTCAGGTCGGTATTGGGTGCAAAGGGGATGCAGTACTGAAAGTCGCTGAATTCAGAGCTAAAGATATCTCGCAACGCTACAAGGATCGGGAGTAATCTGTCTATCTCATGTGTCCTGCTGCCGGGCAGCAATGAAAGAAGGGGCTTATCCGGATCCATACCGAGTTTCTGCTTCAGACCGGCTTTGTCCGTCTCTATCCCCCGGATCTCATCGAGGACAGGGTGTCCGACAAACTCGCAGTCTAGCCCGATCTCCCGGTAGATATCCACTTCAAACGGCAGTATGACCGCCATGCGGTCGACAAGCCGGGCAATACGAAAAATTCTGTTTTTCCTCCAGGCCCAAACCTGTGGACTGACATAGTAAAGCACCCTGATCCCCTTCTGTTTTGCCTTTTCAGCCAGTCTGAGATTGAAGTCAGGGTAATCGATCAGAACCAGGACCGCCGGCTTTTCTCTGGATAAGGCATCCACCGCGTTCTGAAAGGATTTTCTAAGCGACCGAATCGCTGATATTGCCTCGGCAACGCCAAAGGCACTCGCTATCCCTGCTATCAGCCGTACTCCTGCTGACTGCATGCGCTGGCCGCCTATGCCGATAACCGTCAGCCCGGGAATTTTTTTTCTGAGGGATGTCGCCAGCAAGGCGCCGTAGAGTTCTCCAGAGGTCTCTCCGGCAACAATCATGACCGTCTCAGGCATGATTAATAATTTCAGCTATCTCCCTGATCGAGGATTCTTCAAGCTCCGGATATATCGGCAGAGAGAGTACCTTTTCTGATGCCTCCTCCGCAACAGGAAAATCGCCTTTCTCGTACCCCAGAACGCTGACCGCCTCCTGGAGATGGACCGGGATCGGATAATAGACAACAGATGAAACGCCCTTTTCATGGAGAATCTTCTTCAGCTTCTCCCTGTTATTGCTCCTGATAGTGTACTGATGGTAAACATGCATGCATCCCGCACGCTCCGCTGGCAACTCAACATTACCGGACAAAAGACTCTTATAGAGGGCAGCTTTCTGTCGTCTCAGGTCATTGTAATGATCAATATGTCTGAATTTAACAAGAAGGATCCCTGCCTGTATTTCGTCCAGCCTGCTGTTGAATCCGATGCATTCATGCCGGTACATGCCTTTTGATCCATGGTTTCTGAGCTTGCGGACATCTGCTGCCACCTCGGCATCATTCAGCAGAATCATGCCGCCGTCACCGAACGCACCGAGGTTTTTGCTCGGATAAAAACTGAAACAACCTGCGTCTCCGAGACTGCCGGTCTTTTTCCCATTTATTTCAGCCCCAAAAGACTGGGCACAGTCCTCGATCACCTTCAGGTTATATTTTTTTGCCAGCGCGCAAATGCTGTTCATATCAGCCGGATGGCCGAATATATGCACAGGCATGATCGCCCTGGTCCTGTCCGTAATCTTTTTCTCGATCTCTACCGGATCTATATTCATGGTATCAGGCTCGATATCCACAAAAACAGGGGTGGCTCCGGTATACATGATCGCCTCTGCCGTGGCAAAAAAAGTGAATGGGGTGGTAATGACCTCATCCCCCTCCCCGACGCCGAGCGCCTCAACGGCAAGATGGAGTGCATCGGTCCCTGATGCAACGCCGAGCGCCTCAGTGACCCCATGATAAAGCGCTATCTTCTTCTCCAGCTCCATCACCTTGGGTCCGAGAATATACTGGGAACTCTCGAGGACTTCGGTAATTACCCCAACAATTTCATCTTTGATGTCCTGGAACTGCCGTTTAAGGTCAACCATCGGTATCATAATAATCTATCTCCATTCACGATCATACTTTCTTTTCACCCTTCAGCATATCAGTAATCTTCAGCGCCACATCTAGCGCATTCATTGCCTCAATGCCTGATACTCCCGGCCTTTTTCTGTGTCGGACGCAAAAAATAAAATCATGCAATTCTTCCTTCAGCGGCTCCCTGGTTTCAGGCTGAACCACTGTTATCACCATCTCCTTGCCGTTCTTCCGGGAACAGCTCAATTCCTGCTTCTGATAATCGATCGTAATAATAGCGTCCCGCTGAAATACCTTCAGCGTCCGCACCTTGTCAGACGACAACCTGCTTGCCGTTATTATTGCCTTGGACCCGTTTTCAAATTCAAGCCATGCCTTGGCAAGGTCAATTTTTTCTGTGATCATGCTCTCACCGAATGCCCGGATGTCCGTCAACCTCGAACGGACCAGGCTCAGAACAATATCAATATCATGAATCATCAGGTCGAGCGTCACATCAACATCGTCAGCCCTGCCCATGAACGGCGAGAGGCGTTCAGACTCGATAAAGCGGGGTTCAGCAATCATGCCCGCTGCCGCAACAATGCCAGGGTTGTAACGCTCAAGATGTCCGACCTGAAGGATCAGGTTCTTTGCAGCCGCTGCCTCGACAACCGCCTTCGCTTCACTGATATCAGCGGTTATCGGCTTTTCAATCAGGAGGTCCTTGCCTGCGGCAATGCAGTCCATCGCAATAGTGTGATGTGTTGTCGTCGGCGTGACGATGCTGACCGCATCACACTGCACGATCATCTCTGCGTAACGGGTGTACGGCCGGCATCTGTATGTCTGCGCAATCTGCTTTGCAGCAGCTTCGTTGACATCAGAAACACCAACAAGATCAACTCCCTCTATGTCAGAAAAAATCCTTGCATGATGTTTTCCGAGATACCCGACACCAATGACACCAACCCGTACCGCCAAACTGTCTCCTGTGATTATTTTTCAGGGTATTTTGCACTATCAGACCAGCTTTCAGCAAGGAGATACCGGCTTAAATCTCAATGGGTCCTGACATCGTAAGCAGCTATTGAGTGAAAGTAAGGAATATGGAGGACAGAGAGGAAAGGCGCAAGGCATAATAAAAGGTGGACTTGTTGGTCCTCTCTACCGCCGGTCTCTTTAGAGATTAATCATCTCACAACTGCTTTAAAGCTACGTTGCAACCTGAGACACCGTGTAAAGAGGAGCAAGACCACCTTCACAACCTATGCTTCATTCTTACTCCTTGATTACAAAATACTCCTTTTTCAGGCACTTGTCAAGCGCTATTTCCTGCGCTGTAGAGAACACATAAACTGTCCGTATCTGTAGCACATAAACTG
>PLXX01000053.1:0-904 GCA_003153275.1 Nitrospiraceae bacterium
TTTGTGCCATCAAGTTTCTTGAGGTCAAAATAACCCGTTGCCCTCCTGCCGAAGATAAAACACTCGATACCCTTCCAGCGTACTTTGTCGTAACGCTGGAAGCCGCTAATGAATCTCGGTGCAGTATTCTTTAAGTGCGAACGATCGCCTCTGCGCAGCTTGCGGTTGCACTTCCGTACCTGCCGCATGAAATACTGGACAGGGGTTCTCTTGTGTTTAGAGCTTCCACCGGCTATGACAAAGGCATCGTTGACATGGGACTTCGGCAGGCCTGCGGCTATCCGCTTTTGCTTGGTGATATAGCCATAAGTATGTGAGACCGGAAGCCCGGTCTCCTTGAGTTGCTCGATAAGCCGCCACCTTACCATGGTCATGAACGTCTCGGCCTTAAATCCTTTAGAGATTTTAACCTTAAGCGTTAATTTCCCCTGTGATACTAAGGCATGGCAGGTTTTGCACAGGGTTGCAAAGTTCTCAGGCCTGTCTCCACCCATCTGTCTAGATACCTTATGGTGTACTTCCAGCACCGGGTCCTTGCTTTTCCCATGGCAGTTTAGACACTTATGCCCGTCACGGTAAAGCACATACTCCCTGACGTTCCAAAACCCCTTCTGTGGGCCGTTTTGATAGTCCTCACCGGAGATCTCCGGGTTTCTGATCTTCTGNNAATAGCCTTGACGTGGGTATCCACCTTGTTCTGCAGCGAAGGCGCCAGCCAGCCTTTGGGTTTCCTTCTGTTTTTAAAACGTTTTTCCCGGTACCAGGTCGTGCGGTGTCGCCTGGACTGGCGGTAATGTTTTTTCTCAGAGTTGAGCTTCACGATATCCGTCCTGAGAGTTACTTCTGAAGCATAGGCTTCCTGATTAGCCGTAACTCCGGACAGGCCAACCTTTGTATAGCCGCT
>PLXX01000053.1:945-3965 GCA_003153275.1 Nitrospiraceae bacterium
TAAGTCTCCTTTCTCCCCTTTCGGGGGTTTGAGCCGCATCGGGGCTGTTAAGAGAGGTTGTTGAGCTCCACCACTGTCCCTTTCCCTCTTAGGACTGTTTAATAGTCGGGACGATACGCTGTCCCGTTACCGGTATCACTCCGGCAAAGAGCCACAGAGCTACAGACTTGCGGAGCATCCGTAGGTGTGTCGGTTTTAAACCTTCTCTCCCTTAACTTCTGCATTGACAACTACCTATGCCCCCTTGTCAACCAGACCTGCCCGATGTTCTGAACAAGCCCCCACTAAAACCGCTACCGTGGTTTAGTGGCGGGTGATTGACAGCTTTCCATCCGTCGTCGAGATTATTCCCTCCCTATTGAGAACGTACTCTATCGCCTCGCAGAACGCCTCCAGCATCGCTGTAACGAAATTGCCGCCGAGGCCCATGCTCTGCCGCTCTCCTTCACCGTCCAAGAACCGTAAAACGACCCTTACCTGTGCCATCCCTGTTTCGCTGCTGTTAACCACGCGTATCGAATAATCGGTAAAATCTATACATTTCAGTTCAGGACAATGGCAGCGGCATTCGTGGAGAAGTTTTTTCAGGATCGACAAAAAATCCGCTCCACTGCCCATCTTGTATGCGATCTTTTGATTTTTCAGAGTTTTCCCGGGAGCAAGAAAATCAGCGGTGATTTCCATAGCTCCGGCGCCAGTTTTCAAAGACCTCCCCGTAAAGGTTGCCGCATAATCCTTGATCCTGATATGGCTTTTGACCCTCTTTAAATGTTTCAGGATAAGAAGCAGTAAAGAGGCATCGGCAATATTGAAATCATAACCCTCCAGCTCCTTTTGTTTGACATCGCGAAGCAGGCCTGTTATTTCCTTTTTGGAGAAGCACGCCAACAGGCCGTACTTCTCAAGGAGAAGGTTCATACTGCATCGTCCCGACACCTCTGAAATCGCGATATCGCTCCTGTTTCCAACTAACACGGGATCGATATGCTGGTAGGTTTGGGAGTTCTTCAAAAAAGCATTGACATGCACACCCGCCTTGTGGGTAAAAGCAAAAGACCCGACATACGGATGGCGCGTTAAGGGCTCCGCCTGGGCAATATCTGCAATTTCACGGGAAAGTCGTGTCAGGTGTTTGAGATTCTCCTCCGGTATGCAACGATATCCGAGTTTTAACTGCAAATTGGGGATGACCGTGCAGAGGTCCGCCATCCCGCATCTCTCGGAATATCCGTTGACCGTGCCTTCGACAATGCGCACGCCGTTGAGGACAGCCGCCACGGTATTGGCTACGCCGCAGCCGCTGTCGTCATGGCAGTGTACCCCGAAAGGTATATCAAACCGGGCAGTGGTCCCCGAAACGATTTTCCCCACCTCATGGGGAAAGCAGCCGCCGTTCGTGTCCGACAGATCGATCCAGTCGGCCCCGGCAGAGACTGCCGCCTCAAGGACCTTCATGCTGTACTCACGATTGTTCTTGTATGCGTCGAAAAAGTGTTCAAAGCCGAAACTTACCTCAGAGAGATGCTTTTTCAAATAGATCAGGGAATCATAAATCAAGTCTAGGTTCTCATCAAGAGATATATTCAATACCTCCCGGACCTGAAAGTCCCAACCCTTTCCTAAGATATGCCCGCAGTCAGTCCCGGCCTTTATGAGGGCATTCAGGTTCTGGTCGCGCTCAGCCCTTACATCATGGTTCCTTGTCCTTCCGAAGGCCACTACCCTTATCTGGTGCAGTCTTATCTTCTTGATCTCTTCGAAATATCTCAGGTCCTTGACGTTAGAGCCGGGCCAGCCTCCTTCGGTATAGGCAAAACCCATTTCATCAATGCGCCGGGTGATTTTCAACTTGTCGAGGAGGGAAAACGATATGCCAGGGGCCTGGCTTCCTTCTCTGAGCGTACAGTCATATATTTTGATTGTCTTGTTGTCCATTTCAGCGGTAACTCAAAAATACGCCCATTAGTGGCACCTTTCATTGGGAAGAAGCCATCCTCCGTCCTTTGAAAGACGCCATAATTATTTCAAAAAAAAGATTAAATAGCAAGCAGCCAGAAAACGGCAGATGCGGAACGGGAGACCCACAAGACTTCTTACTCCCGTCAAAAGAATCGAACTGTTAGCCGGATACCACAGCTGCCTTGTCCGAGCGCTCGGTGGGAGGATTGGGTATATTCTTCATGAAAAGACAATGATGGACGACGTCCGTTACCGTCGCGAAAACAAACGAAATATTCTCAGCCTAATGCTTAATCGCAAGACATTAGGGGGCAATGTCAATCAAAACTCTTGATGAGCTGTCATGATTTTATCGCGTGACTATTGGACTGCAGACCGCGAATAGCCCCGCTCCCGGGCAATGTAGTCGAGGTGCAGCGTTGCCAGATCCTCTATCGGCAGCATCTCGTCAGGCGTCGGTGTATAGGCCGCGATGACCTTGACATATCCATGACACGTATCGCAGACCTCAATCCTCACCGTGTCTTTCTGGTCACCCGCATAAAGAACCCCCAGCGTATGATAATCTTCATTGCCGCAATAGATGCAATGCAAACGCCGGCAGGTCCAATCCGCGCCGCACGAACCGCAGCGCACATGCCTGACCTGATTGTTTCCCTGAAGTTCGGCCATTGATGCGGGAGAGCCACAGATAAAGCAATGTCCCTTCTCCCATTGAAAATCAGTGGCAAGCGGCGCCAACTGCCTTTGTATATGCCGCAGGAAGGGTGACAGCGCATGGGAAGCCACTGTCCGGAGAAGACCGAAATCCAGATGCAGGCGCTCCGAGATGTCAGCGATCGCATCACTGTCACCAGAGGCAATATGCGGCAGGAGACTTCCGGTATCAAGCGCACCGCCCTCAAGTGCCAGACGGATCTGACGGGCAGCTTGAGTGCGAACCTTGTTCTGACCTGCCGACTTTTCCAGGGCAGTCGCAAGAGATATCATCACCCCGCGTACCTTCCGATCGTCAATATCAAGATAGAGTTCGTGGTTGGACATCAAGATATAAAGGAAAT
>PLXX01000108.1 GCA_003153275.1 Nitrospiraceae bacterium
CCTATTTTTTTGTCGTACACTCGATAGTTACCTGCATGATCTAATAAAATGTTATAATTATAAATGTCAGATAAGGTGTCAGCCAAGCTGCCCACGGTCATAATCCTGTTTTTTCTCTTTACCACCTTCCTCACTTACTTATGGCCGATATGGGACTGCGATTTCCCCTGGCATGTAAAGACAGGGGAATATATTTACATGAACAGGGAGATCCCAAAGATTGATCCCTTCACAAACGCTTCTGACGGAAGCCTTACCGAAAAATTCCTCCTCTCGCAGTACTGGCTGGCCCAGCTACTTTTCTACCTGCTTTTTGCCAGCTATGGACCTATTGCAATCGTAATACTTAAGAGTCTTATATTGACCGGGATAATTGCAATCCTCTGGTTTTCGATGAAAGAGACACCTGTTGCAGTCAAGGCCGCAGTCCTATATTTAACGGCGCTGCTTATGGCGTCATACGGAGGTGAAAGGCCCCAGCTTTTTTCGTTTCTCTTTGCCCTGTTGACTGTTGCGATACTCGAAAAATACCGGGTCGAAGGCTCGAGGAGGCTTCTTTTTTTTCTTCCGCCGATAATGCTTGTATGGGCCAATGTCCATGGCGGCTTCATTTTCGGCGACGTTATTATAGTTGTTGTCTGCACATTCGAAACTGTAAAATATTTTTTTGTCAGGAGATACACAACCTTTTTAAAAGATAAGCGGCTGCTTCTTCTCCTTTGGATAGGCCTGTCTTCTATACTCATATCCTATCTTAATCCAAATTCTCATTACGCCTTCAGCTTCGCAATCGGTGGAGTTGGCTCCCCTGGCGCGGCTATGATACAGGAGTATCAGTCTCCGCTTACCGAAACCCTCGGGGGGTTTGCAAACAGGACCAACTTCATCTATTGGGCTCTGATGGGTTATATTCTTGTCATGCTGGCTCTCAATCTCAGGAAGCCTGATATAACTCACCTGGGGCTGGTCTCTTTCACTCTGGCGCTTTCCCTGATTGCTGTGAGATTCGTTCCTTTTTTCGTGATGATAGGGCTCCTTGTCGCAGGCCGCTACAAAACCGGCATAGACGATTCGGTCCGATTCAGGCATAAAGAAAAGGCTATATCGCTGATTAACATAGCTGTTTTGGTCATGGTCGTGATCTGGACAGGATCGAGGGTCCGATTATTCCCCGGGGTCCGAAACCTCTCAAGAATGGGTTTTGCAACGTATGATTCAATGAACGCGGCCGCGTTCATTGAAAAAAATATAGAAAAAGCAACAATCTTCAATTCCCATAACAGCGGGAGCTGGCTGATCTTCAGGTTATACCCAAAATTCCGGCTCTTCATAGACACCAGGTCATATAGCGCCACAAATAATAACGAGAACATGTATATCTCCGCGGCCATCAGGTCGGAAGATGACGGTACCGGTTTAGTGGATGTCATGGGAGAACTCCTGCCCAAGGATTACGGAAGGATCAATGTCACCTCAGGCAGACCTCCTGACTCCGGCAAATCGCCGGCCAAACGGCAAGGCCAAATTCCTTTATGGCGTGAACTGCTCATGAGGCACAATATAGACCTGATTATCCATGAGGCGACAAACTTGTATTCCGGAGAAATGTACACCCTTCCTCTGAGGCTTATCAAAGAGGATGACTGGAAGCTGATCTACCTCGACGGCAGGGTCCTGATTTTTGTGCGTGATGTCCCACGGTTTCGGGACGTGATCGAGCGTTTCAGCCTCGACAAATCCAGGGTCATCGACGAAATCGGAATGGAAGACACCCCGAGGTTGGGGGGCCTGCACGCAAGTGTTTATTCGAGCCTTGCCTTCGCACTGTTGATGAAGGGCAATTCTGATGATGTTGTGAGGCAGTATATCAAACAGGCGCTTTATCTCGAGCCCAAAAGCATGACTGCGAACTACCTCGAGGCCTACATATCGTTAAAGGACAAGAAGGGCAAAAAATAGCATCTATTGTGATGCTATGATCTTTGAATAAAGTACCGTGCCTGTGTTATCTACGGCAACAAGTCCGATGGACTGGGAATTATCGTATATACCGATCTGCCCGCTTCCCGGGGTTGATGAATAGACCCAAAGGCAGAGTTCTGAGTTCCAGGGCGATCTGTCCTGCTTTGAGAGGTTCTTACCTGTGACATAGGCGTTTGCAACGCCACTTGATAAAAGAGAGGCGTTTACGAGGTCACCTGAATCCACGACCCCGTTAAAGTTGGTATCTACTTCTCTGCCACCTTGATTCACGCTATGCGCCGAGACAAGCCACCCCTGTATTTCGGAAGTCACAGCAGTGGCAGACCTTACCAGCGCCCCCTTCTTCGACTTCTCCTGCATGCCGATATATCCCGGGATAGCTATAGCAGCAAGGATTCCGATGATAGCCACAACGATCAGAAGTTCTATAAGAGTAAACCCTTTTTGGTTAAAGACGGAAGATAATGTCAGGCGGTTAGAGATCATCTTTCGACAGCTTGTCCGTAACGTTAGACTCTTAATAAACTCTCTAAATGGCATAGTGACCCCTGACAATAATTTTTGACTCATAATAAAACAGATATAAAACTGACAGGGCGCGAAAAATATCTTCGCGCCCTGTCATAAAATTAAGACAGAAAATCAACAACTAGTCAGCGCTAACGACCTTCGAATACTGCAAACTACCGGTACTATCGAAAGCACTGATAAAGATAAGTGCGAAACTTCCGCTATCATATATAGCGATCTGGCCGCTGACTGCAGTGGAGCCATACGCCCAGAGACTCTTGGTTGCATCCCAGGGACTTGTCTCCGCCTTGCCGGCTCCAGGTGCCTTCTTTCCTGCTACATAGTAACTGCCGGCGCCATTCGTGGCAAGAGAGACATTGGGTACGTCGCCCGAGCCGACAACACCGTCAAAGTTGGTGTCGACTTCTACAGCAGTAGTATTTGCACTCTTTGACGATTGGAGCCAACTCTGGAGTTCAGGGACAGCGGATGTGGCCGATCTTACGATAGCGCCCTTCTTCGACTTCTCCTGCATGCCGATATAGCCCGGTATTGCGATTGCGGCAAGAATACCGATAATCGCGACAACGATCAGGAGTTCGATGAGGGTGAAGCCTCTTTCGTCCCCGACTTTCATTTTCTGAATTGTCTTAAACATAATTTCCTCCTTGTTCATTTCTGCCTGTTAAATTCTGCGGACAGGAATCCCGCCGCTATGCCTTCTTTGCAACCTGTTGGTTCTGTAACTCGCTATACCACCTCCTAAACAAATATTCACTAAAAGAAAGCTTCCTAATTATAAATTCCTACACGATTAATTCATGCTCGTCATGAAGTATAAACATGAAGATAGCAGATTCTGTGCCAATTATGAATATAATTTAATCTTGCAACTCACTGATATTCAATGTAATTATATTACTACTGACGCATTGATCTCACAAGTATTGACATATTTTGTCAATACTTGTGTTTATTGTCACTTCTGGAATTCATATTGAATAGGACACCTCTTTAATAATATTATGATTCTTTTTTTATCATTCAGCTGTATTATTAATATTGCAATGAAATTCATAGGACTTGATGCAGGATCAGTCAGTGTAAAACTTGTTCTGCTCAACGAACAGGGAACTATACTCCAGCGCTCCTACAAACGGCATAAGGGGAGGCCGCTGATTACGGCGGTAGAGCTGCTGCGCACATTATTTCCATCATTTAACAATGTAATTGGTGATATCGCCCCCGCTCCAGCGCAGGACTGGAGAATAGAGGAAGATGTCTTCTTTTCTGTCACCGGATCAGCAGGAAGACTCATTGCCGACATACTAAAAATAGAGCCTGTCAATGAAGTCGTAGCCCACGCCTTTGCCACCAGAAGACTATATCCTCACATAAGGACCGTGATCGAACTCGGTGGTGAGGATTCAAAGCTTATCATCCTGAACGGGAAATCCGATGCAGCCGTCGACTTTGCGATGAATTCTGTATGCGCCGCTGGTACGGGATCGTTCCTAGACCAACAGGCAGAGAGGCTGCTCCTGACAATTGAGGAGTTCTGCGGACTTAGCATCCGGTCAAAAAACCCGCCCAAGATCGCGGGACGGTGCAGTGTCTTTGCAAAATCGGATATGATTCACCTTCAGCAGATCGCCACTCCGGTAGAGGACATTGTTGCCGGACTCTGCTTCGCTGTAGCAAGAAACTTCAAGGGCTCAATAGCCAGAGGAAGGGAGATCATGAAGCCAGTTGCGTTTCTGGGGGGAGTTGCTGCGAACGCAGGCATGGTAAAGGCGTTTAGAGAAATCTTGAGTCTCGACGATCTCTTCATTCCTGAAGAACATGCTGTGATGGGAGCTATCGGGGCTGTTCTCAAAGACAGGGATGCAGGAAAGGCCCATCCTTTCGGCATCTCTAAACTCCAGCAACTCATTGATTTCACGTCTTCACCCCAGCCGATGGGAAAGTGTCACAAGCCTTTGGTGCATGCAGGGGATGGATTTGCAGCAAGACATATGGACAAGGGGCAGAGGACGAGGGAAGAAGAACAGGCCCAAGAAACAACACATAAAGACCGCAAACCGGGGACTACCCCTATGCGCGTCTATCTGGGAGTCGATATCGGCTCAATCAGCACAAATCTCGCTGTAATCGGCACAGATTGCGGGCTGATTTCCAAACGCTATCTGATGACCGCCGGCAGGCCTATTGAGGCTGTAAAACAGGGGCTTGCAGAGATTGGCAGCGAAATTGGCGATTCCGTCGAGATTGCGGGAGTCGGCACAACAGGATCAGGCAGATACATGATCGCCGACTATATAGGCGCTGATATTGTAAAGAACGAGATCACGGCACAGGCTACCGCTGCCACCTTCATCGACAAAGACGTTGACACGATCTTTGAGATCGGCGGACAGGACTCAAAATATATCTCCCTGAGGGACGGGGTGATCGTTGATTTTGAGATGAACAAGGCATGTGCCGCAGGGACAGGGTCTTTTCTCGAGGAGCAGGCTGAAAAACTTAATATCTCGGTCAAAGAGGAATTCCAGAAGGCGGCTCTCACTGCCGAAGGTCCATGCAGACTGGGTGAGAGATGCACTGTATTCATGGAAAATTCGCTTATGGCAAACCTGCAGCGGGGCGCCGGCAAAGAAGACCTTCTGGCTGGCCTTGCATATTCAATCGTTCAGAACTATATAAATCGCGTTGTAGGCAGCAGGCCGGTTGGAAAGAAGATCTTCTTCCAGGGCGGAGTTGCCTTCAACAAATCTGTGGTTGCTGCGTTCGAGAAATACCTTGACGTAAAGGTCATCGTCCCGCCTCATCATGACGTGACCGGGGCAATAGGAATGGCTCTCATCGCAAAACAGCAGATGGAAAAAAAGGGACAGGCGGCAGAATCAAGCTTCAAAGGATTTGCTCTTTCGGAGCGTGCCTATGAGATCTCATCCTTCGAATGCAGGGCATGTCCGAATGTCTGTGAAATCAACAGGGTAAAGATTGAAGGAGAAAGCGGACATCTCCAGTACGGAGGCAGGTGCGAAAAGTATGACGTCCGCAAGGACAGGCCTAAACATGAGCTTCCGGATCTTTTCTCGTTCAGGGAAGAAAAGCTCTGGGAAGAACATCTCAAATACAGTAAAAAGATTAAGACTTCACGCCCGACTATCGGGATCCCGTATATATTCTATTTTCACGATTTTCTGCCGTTCTGGACGACCCTTTTGTGGGAGCTAGGATTTGAGGTGGAGGTATCACCACCTACAAACAGAAAGACGGTCGATCTCGGCCTCGAAAATGTCATTGCAGAAACCTGCTTCCCGGTTAAGGCTGCTTTTGGTCATATCAGGCACCTGATCAATAAAAACGTAGACGCGATACTGCTGCCGAGCTTTGTCGACCTGAACAGGCCCGGCAATCCGTTCGGGCAAGGCTATGCATGCCCATACACACAGACAGTCCCTTATACAGCGGGCATTGCCCTCAGAAAAACGACCTTTCTGACACCGATTATATCTTTCCAACGTGGAGACCGTTTTTTAAAAAAGGAACTGCAAAGAATATTCAGGCCTTATGGCCTGAAGCAGGCCGATCTAAAAACAGCCATGGATGCTGCGAATAAAGCACAACAAATATTTACGGAGAGCATAAGGCATGAAGGAGAAAAAATACTCTCTCACCTTCCCGATAAAACAATCGTCATCGTCGGACGGGCCTATAATGCATTCGACAGTGGCATGAATCTCAACATCCCGAAAAAGCTCGCCGACCTTGGCGTCGTCTCGCTGCCGATGGACTTCCTGCCTCTTGAGGATCAGGAAATCAGCACAGATATCAACAATACATGGCCGAACATGTACTGGCGGGCCGGGCAGAGGATACTGAGCGCTGCACGGATCATCAGGAAAAACCCCTCGCTCTATCCTGTCTACATTGGAAACTTTTCGTGCGGCCCGGATTCGTTCATCATCCGATTCTTTGGGGACGAACTGCAGGGAAAACCCTATCTTCACCTGGAGATAGACGCCCATAGTGCTGACGCTGGGGCAATAACAAGATGTGAGGCTTTTCTCGACAGCATCGGAAACCATACTGACATAGGGCATGAAGCGGCAAAGACAAGGCGCAATACAATCCTGAGCAAATCAACTATAGAAAAAAGGACTGTATTTATACCACGGATGTCTGACCATGCCTTTGCCCTTGCTGCCGCATTCAGACATTGCGGAGTAGAAGCTGAAGTGCTCCCCGAGTCATCGCGAGAATCGGTCGATCTGGGGAAGAAATATGTGTCGGGCAAGGAATGCTACCCCTGCGCAGTCACCACTGGCGATATGGCACTAAAAATCCAGACGGCCGGGTTCAGGCCTGACCAGTCTGCCTTTTTTATGCCTTCGGGTTCCGGCCCGTGCAGGTTCGGGCAGTATAACGTCTTTCACCGGCTGGTCATGAGGGACTTGGGACTCGACAATACCCCTGTATTTTCTCCAAACCAGAATGAAGATTTCTATAAACATCTCGGACTGGTCGGCAAGGATTTTTCCATGAAGTCCTGGGAGGGCATCATATCCATCGAGCTTCTTACGAAATGTCTCCATGAAACAAGGCCGTATGAAAGGGACAAAGGGACTGCTGACGCCCTATACCAGGACCAGCTCACCAGGCTCTATGCGTCGTTGACCGGGATGAATGGGACGCTGGAATCAGCTCTGTCTGAAATGCGCAGGAAATTCGAAGCCATCCCCAGGGTCAAGGAGCAACGGCCGCTTATCGGCATTGTTGGTGAGATATTTGTCCGCTCGAACAGATTTTCAAATGAAGACCTGGCGCGGCAGATTGAGGCTCTCGGCGGTGAGGCCTATCTTGCGCCTGTAGAAGAATGGATCTATTATGTGAACCATGTCGGCAGGCAACGTGTAAAGGATCGAAAAGACTGGGCGGCTGTCTTCGGCCTTTCAGTGAAAAGATATATGCAAAAGAGGATAGAACACAGACTGGCCGGACAGTTCAGAGGGTTTCTGAAGACGCTGCATGAACCTGACACCAGTCACCTGATCAAACTGGCCGCACCGTATATCCACGACTCGTTCGAGGGGGAAGCTATTCTGAGTATCGGCAAAAGCCTCGACCTGATAGGCGCCGGGGCCTCAGGCATTGTCAACGCTATGCCCTTCGGCTGCATGCCGGGTACGATTGTGAGCGCCCTGCTGCGTGGGCTGAAAGCCGACTATTCCATCCCCTGTCTCAGCATCCCCTATGACGGGACCGAGTCTCCCACCACCAGGATCCAGATCGAGGCATTCATGGACCAAGCACGTTCGTTCAGGCCAATTAATAACATCGGGCAATAAGACGTCGGGCCAAAAGTGAATTTGAAAGTTTTTTCTCTAATAGTCTATACTTATACTTCTCAATTATTGGGTTATAAGGAGGTGAGTCTGTGGGTAATGTAAAAAAATGGCGTAAAAAGAAGATGAGCAAACACAAACACTCAAAGCTGCTCAAGAAAACGAAACACCAGAGAAGAAGGAACAAATAAGTGCATAGCCTCGGAATATCAGGTGGTTACTCAGGCACCGTGTCTGGCACCGTGGGTTCAGGGTCAAACCTGTTTACGCGTATGCCGATAAACGGCATTATTCTCAGATAATCCGCCAGAAGGGTCTTTTTAACCTTTCCGCCTTTATTCTTCAGTCCGCTCGCATGAATCAGGTATGTCTTATTTGCTTCCTTCTTGATAATACCAAGATGACCGACAATCTCGTCTGAAATTCTTTTGCCGGGGTTTCTGACAAAAAAAATGATGTCCCCATTCTGAAGCCTTCCGGCGTTCTTCGCCGCGGCTCCGGCAGACAGAACCAGCAGGCTATTATGCCAGCGGGAACCCTGTATTTGCACTGTTTTACCGAACTCAGCGGTAATCTCCCGCCCCCATTTGCCGCTGTCGATCATGTCCTCTCCGTACTCGAACCGGTCGGTGTAGTTCTGCACCTTTCCTTCCTGTACTAACCCGCTGCCTTTAAATCTCTTTTCAAGCGCTATCTCCCGCGCCTCTTCAGGATCTTTCGCCAATGCAAGTTCAACAGCCCGAAATGTCAGATACATACAGTCAACCTTATCGTCAGATACGACAGCATTCTCCCTAACATAGCAGCCGAGAGGGTCGGGATCATAGGGAGTGCCGACAAACTGTTCAGCCCAGAAGGCTATACGGTCGCCGGTAGACCATGCCCGCGTGAGGGTTTGATATCGTGCAATGTCTTCATCAGCCATAAAGGCAGAAGCATAGGCAGGGTGTAGCAACATAAGGCAGACGAAAAGCAAATATAAGCCGACTGTCCTTCCCATATTACTATTTTAACCTGCGGCCACCCAAAAATTGTAAGTAGTTGAAATTGGGAATAAAAACAAGACGGGTTTGCAAAAAAGCTTTTGAAACAGCATGCTGCAATAGGGTATTATTGTTAGATGATAAAACCATTCTCGACAACCGGCATCGGCAGCCTTCCGCAGCGCAGTGCTGAAGAGGCGTGCAGGGTCGTTCTGAAAACATTCGACATCCCGTTCTGGCCGCAACTGCCTTCTCTTTCCTTCAAGGAATTCATGATCCCCCAGTATTCGGAAGGCATGCCCTGCTTCAGACTGGACAATGAACGCAAGACCTTCTGGATCGACCGCAGCCCATCCGACGAACTGGAACGCTTTTACGAAAGCTGGACAGAAGACAGCCGCATTGCCGTTTCTGAAGATTACGCAAAGGGACTGCACCGCTTTGTCGAGATCATCAAGAGCAGTCGTTTCCCGATTCTGAAAGGTCACATAACCGGGCCTTTGACCTTCACCCTCGGCCTGAAGGATGACGCCGGGAGACCCATATATTTTGATGAGGAGTTCCGCGAAATAGCTCTGATGCTTCTCAAGGCAAAGACCCGGTGGCAGACCGACCTGCTGAAGACCTATGCCGACGCCGCCATCATATTCATCGACGAGCCGATACTTTCTGCGCTCGGCAGTTCAAGTTACCTTGGGGTCAGCAGCGAAGA
>PLXX01000018.1 GCA_003153275.1 Nitrospiraceae bacterium
TTTGCCATCTTGATCGAGATCGGTTCGAATGAGGTCAGAAATTGTCGGCAGCAGAGTTCTTTGCCGCAGATGCCGAGTCCTCCAACGAGCTTTGCCTTGTCACGAACGCCTATCTGCCTCATCTCGATCCTGGTTTTGAATCGTGCGGCAAGGTCCTTGACCAGTTCTCTGAAGTCGATCCTGCCGTCAGCCGTAAAATAAAATACGATCCTCTTCCTGTCCAGCGTTACCTCGGAACAGACAAGTTTCATCGGAATTCCCCGAACCCCAATTCTCTCGATACAGAAACTTCTCGCCTCACGCTCGAACGCCTCATTTTCCTGTTTATGCCTCAGATCGTCACTGCCGGCAACTCTTAATACCTTTTTGAAATCTTTCAGGGGATTTTCCAGATGGCGGGCTCCTGTGGCCACGGTGCCGATGCTGAGGCCGAATTCAGAATCGACAATGACGCAGTCGCCCTGCCCGATCTCTATGCCGGTGGCATCGAAATCGTATATCCTGCCGCAGCTCCTGAATCTTATTCCGACAACGTCCGGCATATCAGTGTGAGAGTCCCTTTCTGAGTAATGATGCTGTATAATTCCATGTTATGGACTTGTTCAAATTGTAAACCAGTTGACCCTGTACAAGGTTCAACTCCTGGTACAGGTCTATTATAACGTTCAGATCGACGGATTTGCTCAGTTCAGACAGATAATCCTGAAGATCGATATTAATAATCTGGGATGCCCCTGTAATTTTGAGGGCAGCAAGATCGCGGAATATGATCACTGCCTGGTCGAACCACCGGTCCATATCCTCCCGTGATGTCCAGCCGTCTTTTCCGGCCTTTAGCATGTTTTTGAGGTGATCGATAAACCAGTCCCTCTCCTCCCGGAGATCGTTTGTATGCGCTGAGCCCGGTCTGCCCATCGACAGGGTTACGGCGAGCGCAAGGTCACCGCCTGCGTAGCGACCGGCAAGGACCTGCCTGCAAGAGTCATCGGACAGCGGATAGAAGTTGATCCTGGAACACCGTGACCGTACAGTGTCCGGCAGGACACCGGGTCTTGCCGTAATGAGTATGACAACACTGTCAGCAGGGGGCTCTTCTAGGGTCTTGAGGAACGCGTTTGCTGCAGATATGTTCATGGATTCGGCTTCATCTATGATGATCACCTTTCTGCGGCCCTCAAACGGTTTGTATGACAGCGCTTCTTCGATCATCCTGATTTCATCGATCTTTATTATGCGGTCCTCTGGCTCAACCATGAGAAAATCAGGGTGGATACCGGCATCGATCTTGGTGCATGACGTGCAGACATCACATGCGTCCCCATCTCCGGATTCGTTTTCGTTTGTTGCTTCCGCGTCCTTCCGGCCCTGGGCCCTGTCCCCTGCATTAAGACAGTTCAATGCCTTAGCAAAATGAATTGCCGTTAGTTTTTTCCCGATGCCCGGTTCACCGCAGAACAGATACGATGAGGCAATGCGGTGACGTTGTATCATGCCGAGCAGCATGGCGATTGCTTTAGGCTGGCCTATAACTTTTTTTAAAGACATATGGAAATTATATTATCGAAGTTCATACGCAATAATACTGGGTTTAGTCAGATGAGCAGATCTGCACAACGAATTTATTATATACGATTTGTCTTGAGGAAGTCCGTAACAATCCCGACCGTCATCTGATGGACTTCCCCGACGCTGCCCGAACAGTTGACAAGTTTGATCCTGTCGGGCTCTTTTGCTGCAAGGCTTATGAACCCCCTGCGCACTTTTTCATGAAATGAGATTTTTTCAAGTTCGAGTCGGTCGGTTTTCCCTGCAGCGCGGTTTCTCCTGAGTCCGGTCTCGACATCGATATCCAGAAGTATGGTAAGAGCAGGCCTTAGTGCATTTGTCGCGATGGCGTCCAGAGAGGCTATCAACGTCAAGTCGAGGTCTCTGCCGTGTCCCTGATAGGCTATGGTAGAATCACTGAAGCGATCGGTAATGACGACATCTCCACGCTTTAGTGCAGGCAGGATAACCTCTTCAATATGCTGGACGCGGGCAGCATTATAGAGAAGCAGTTCGGTAATCGGCCTCATAGCGCGGCTGCCAAGTGACAGAAGTATTTCCCTGATTTTCAGGCTGATCGGCGTTCCCCCGGGTTCAGCAGTTTCAGTGACCGCTAGACCCGCTTTTCTGAGGTGGTCGGCAAGAAGGTGGCACTGCGTGCTTTTGCCTGTGCCCTCAATCCCCTCAATCGAGATAAATGTCCCCTTCANNCGTGAGCCGGTGCCGCAGGAGGGCGTCAGAATGATCCTCTCTTTGAGAAGTACGTCAGGAATATGCTGCGAAAGCAGTTCGAGACTGTTGTAAAACCGGGCTTTAAGAGTCTCCAGCGTTGTTCCATTGATCACATCCGACGTGGGCACTATGCCCCACGCAAGCCAGCCGCCGGACTCGAGATGGTGCCGAAGCTCATCGTGGTAGAGCGCCAGGGTATCGGTATAATCATACGCATCGAAATTGATAATATCCGCACCGCACTGAAGCACAAGCTGCCAATCAGCATTGCCGCAGCAGTGGATGCCGGAGAGGGCGCCCTCAGATTTTATGGTTACGGCCATCTCCCTGAGCAGGCGCAGGGTTTCTTCGCTGCTGACCCCAAGGTAACTTGAACTGCCGAGCGCAGAAAGTATCGGCTCGTCGATGAATATGATGGCGGCGTCGGCATAGGTCTTCAGCAGGTCGGTCTGCCACCGGGTCTTTGCCTTG
>PLXX01000079.1 GCA_003153275.1 Nitrospiraceae bacterium
AACCGATCTCGATCAAGATGGCAAAACAGCAGGACCTGACATTGAATACCGGCAAACTATCGGGTGTCTGCGGCCGACTGATGTGCTGCCTTGGCTACGAATACCATACCGACCAGTCCGGAGAGCGTGCACCTGCTGCAAAGGATGAGCCCTGCGAAGAAGCAGCTACAATAGAAGCCGATATCCCGGAGCCGGCACCTGCTGAAGAATTTCCAGTACCTGCCGAAACCGTAACGGCAATACCTGACCAGCTTCAGGAGCCTGGGCAGCAGGGCGAAGATAAAAAAGCACCCGACGGTAAGAAACGAAGAAAAAGAAGAAGGAGATTCAGGAAGAAACCCCAGAATCCTCAGTAATGCCGGAACTAAAAACTGTGAATAAGCGCTATTACGTTACAACACCGATTTATTACGTTAATGACGTCCCGCATATCGGGCATGCCTATACAACTATCGCTGCCGATATCCTGGCCCGCAGGAACAGACTGTCAGGCAATGAGGTATTTTTTTTGACCGGTACTGACGAACATGGCCAGAAGGTAGAAAAGGCAGCTCGCGAAAAAGCCCGCTCTCCGAAAGATCACGCAGACCTGATGGTTAAAAACTTCAAGGAACTCTGGAAAAAACTGGTGATCAGTGAACACAGCTTCATCAGGACCACAGACATTGAGCACATTAAAACTGTCCAAGGCCTTCTTCAGCTTCTCTGGGACAGGGGAGAGATCGAAAAGAGGCAGTATGCTGGATGGTACTGCACTCCGGATGAAAGATTCTGGACAGAAAAAGACCTGGTCGAAGGCAAATGCCCGGACTGCGGTAGACAGGTGGACCAGATCCAGGAGGAGAATTACTTTTTCCTAATGTCCAAGTACCAGGAGAGACTGATTGCGCATATCCGTGAAAATAGCTCCTATGTGATGCCGGAGACTCGCAGGAACGAAGTCCTCGGCTTTTTGAATAATAATGACCTCGGGGACCTCTGCATATCCAGACCGAAGCACAGGCTTGCATGGGGCATCCCGCTGCCCTTTGATGACAATTTCGTGACCTATGTCTGGTTCGATGCCCTAGTCAATTATTTTTCAGCCACACGGTATCTCACCCCTCAGGCTGAACAGGCGCGGCGGGGCGATTTTTGGTGGCCTGCATCTCTCCATATAATCGGCAAGGATATACTGACAACCCATGCCGTATACTGGTCGACAATGCTCATGGCTCTGAATATGCCGTTGCCCCGCACGATCTTCGCTCACGGCTGGTGGACAGTCGAGGGCAAAAAAATGTCAAAATCCGTTGGGAACGTCGTAAACCCTCTTACACTGGTGGATACATACGGAATTGACGCCTTCAGATATTACCTGTTCAGAGAAGTTCCGTTCGGTCTGGATGGCGATTTTTCCGAGGACGCCATGGTAAACAGGATCAATACCGATCTTGCCAATGATCTCGGAAACCTGCTCAGCAGGTTTCTTACCATGGCAGAGAAGTATACCGATGGAGTGATTGACTGTCAGGGGGAAGCTGGTGCAGCAGTCGGGCAGAGCACAGCTGAACTGGCAGGGGACTCCGAGACTGTTATCGATGAACTGCTTGAAGATGCATATTGGGACGCGCTACGTTTCAATATTATCCTTGAGCGGATCTGGGACATTGTCAGGGCCGCGAACAACTATATTGCGCGGACAGAGCCCTGGAAACTTGCAAAGAACGACATGGGCGCAGTCCACAGTGTGTTGTTCAATATCTGGAATGCGCTGAGGGTCACGGCCCTGCAAGTATATCCTTTTATGCCGGGAACTGCAGTAAAGATATGGAAGCAACTGGGACTGAATTCTCTGACTGATGAGGTACGTGAGAATGGTGATGGGGGCGGGGAGTCTCCGCGGATATTCAGCTGGAACTGGAAGCCTTCCTATGCAGTAAAAGTAGCAAAAGACGAACAGCTTTTTCCCCGCATAGAAAAAATTACTGATAAAACCATAGATAAAACCACTGAGAGGACCAAGAAGATGACGGAAGAAACCTCACGGGCAGGTGCATCAAACGTCAAGGCGGGCTCACCTGAAGGCAGTACTGAAGTCCCCGCAGCAAATCTGGCTGAGATGGCAAATCTCATCTCGATACAGGATGTTATGAAGGTGGAACTCAAGGTCGGCCTTGTCGTCAGCGCCGAACGGGTCAAAAAATCGGATAAGCTGATAAAAATGCAGGTCGACACCGGAGAACTGCGTCAGGTAGTAGCAGGGATAGGCAAGGCTTATACTCCCGAAGAACTCACTGGCAAAAAAATAGTGGTCGTCACCAACCTTCAGCCTGCAAAACTGATGGGCGTTGAGTCCCAAGGTATGCTGCTTGCCGCGACAGACGCCGATGGTGTCCCGGTTATCCTGACAACCGAAAAAGACGTTGCGCAAGGGGCCAGGATAAAGTAACGCCCTCACGGGAAATAATAAAAACACAAAAAAAGGGGGCTTCAATCAGCCCCCTTTTTTATTTCAGTCAGCTTGAGAAATCTATGCTGCTTCCGGTTTCTTTGCCTTCTTGGCTGCCGCTGCAGCAAAGACCTCCTGTGCATTAAACGTTCCATTGATCGCCTGGACCGGGCACTTCGCGGTGCAGATGCCGCAGCCGATGCAGTGGGCTCTATTGATTTCATGCTTCTTCTTCTGTTCACCTGCAGGTGCGTCAACCGGACAGACCTTTGTACAGATCTGGCAACCGATGCAGTTATCCATAATAAGGGCCTTCGGACGCTGTGGGATAAAATCGGTTATCGCCTTTGTCGGACACTTCGTCGTGCATAAGCCGCAGACTTTGCATTTATTGATATCGATTTTCGAAAGGTTATTCTGGACAGACGGTGCATCAAACGGACAGACCTTAACGCAGATCCCGCAGGCAATGCAGCCAATTTCGCAATTCTTCCGCGTGTCCCCGCCCTTGTCCTTTGAATGACAAGTCACTAATATCTGTTTTGTCGCAGGCAGCACCTCGATCACTTTTGTCGGGCAGGCCTGTTCGCACTTCCGACAGCCGGTGCATTTCGTAATATCGACAAACGGCAGGTGATTATCCGTCATGGTCATCGCTCCAAACGGACAGACCCGTGAGCAGGTGCCATAACCAAGGCAGCCATATCGGCAGGCCTTGTCCCCGCCGCCGGCCAGTATCGCAGCCCGGCAGTCCTGGACTCCTTCATAGGTGAAACGCTTGACCGACTTCGACCAGCCGCCCTGGCACATGATCCGGGCAAACTGCGGCTCCATGATTTCGGCCTTTTTTCCGGTGATCAGCGCCACCGCCTCGGCCCCTTTTGCACCTGCCGGGATACAAAGATTAGGTGAAACATCAGGGTTCTTCACCACTGCCTCGGCATACTGCTCGCAGCCTGCATACCCACAGGCCCCGCAGTGAGCATGAGCCAGCACATCTACCACCTTCTCGACCCTGGGGTCGATCTCAACTGCAAATCTCTTCGCGGCCATGGCGATACCCAGTCCAAAGACCGTGCCAAGCCCTGCAAGAAAGATAAGAGTCCACTTGATCAGGGGGACAATATCGACCTTTTCCTTGCCCTCGACCCCGCCGCCAACACCCGCGCAGACGAAAGATGCAAAGACTAGCAGCACTACTGCAGAAAGCATTGCTATGTGTATCAGTTTTTTATCGTTCAGTATCATGGTTGCTCCTTTTGCTTTTTACGTCTTGCCATTTCCTCATTCACGTTTTATTCCTTACAGGGTTATCAGTCCTGAAAAACCGGTGAACGCAAGAGCTATAAGGCCCGTGATAACAAAGGCCATCGGCAGCCCCTTGAAGGGCGCCGGGACATCAGCCAACTCGAGCTTCTCCCGTATGCTGGCCATGATTATTAACGCAAGTGCAAAGCCGAGACCGGATCCTAGACCAAAGGCAAGGCTCTGTATAAAAGAGTATTTCTCACCGGCGCTGATCAGCGGAACAGCAAGGATAATGCAGTTTGTCGATATCAGTGCAAGGTAGATACCCAACTTATAGTACAGTCCAGGAGAGACTTTCCTCATGATTGTATCCGACAACTGGACCAGTCCCGCAATTATCCCGATGAAGACAATGATTTCCAGAAAAGTGATCTCCAAAGGCACCAGAAGCCAGTTGAAGACCACCCAGCTGAGAGCGGCACTGACCATCATGACCGCAGTGAAAGTAATACTCATGCCAACCGCCGTCTCCATCTTCTTCGACACGCCGAAAAAGATGCAAAGACCGAGGAAGCGGGTAAAAACAAAATTGTTTATTAACGACGCCGATATAATCAGCTCAATTAACTTCGTAAATTCGCTGCTCATTTATATTCCTCCTTTAATGCGACGCATGCGCGGCCTTGGCTGCATACCGGGCATTGATCCAGTTAAAAAGGGCCATCAGTATGCCGACCGCAAAAAACCCACCGGCCGGAAGTATCATGATCAGGAGCGGCTTGGTGTTAATAATCGCATGCCCCCACAACGACCCTTTGCCGACCAGCTCCCTGAAGAAGCTGATTACCGACAACGCAAATAAAAAACCAACGCCCATGCCGAGACCGTCTACTGCTGAGGGAATAATGCTGTTCTTGCTGGCAAACATCTCCGCCCGAGCAAGGATAGACGCAAAAGCAACGATCAGCGCGATATAGAGACCCACCTTGCTGTAGACATCAGGAACAAAGGCAGCCATCATCAGCTGCGTCACCGTAACCCACCCGGAGATGACCAGCATGAATATAGGAAGCCGTACCTTGGGGTGGATGATATTTCTCATCAGCGAAATGGTCAGGTTGACCATGACCTGCACAAACAGGACGGCAACGCCCATGAATACGCCGTTTTTCAGATTGTTCGTGACCGCGATAGAAGGGCAGAGGCTGAGGGCAAGCTTGAAGATGGTATTCTCTTTGACAATCCCGTTGAGAAATAAATCCTTAAGATTAATGCTGCTCTGGTTTGACATCCGTTTTGCCTCCTTCCTTTACTGTTTTGATCAGAAATGCGACACCGTTCTTCACCGCGTCCTCGGTGACCGCACGGCTCGATATGGTTGCACCGGAAATGGCCTGTATGTCCTCTTTCGTCTCTCCCTTGATCACTTTGAGGTGTTCGATGGTCTTGCCCTTGAACTGGTTTTTGAAAGAATCAGAATCGATCTCGTCCCCCAACCCCGGGGTTTCCGCATGAGAAAGGACATTTATCTTCTGGACCGTGAAATCCTTATCAACCGCAATGAAGGTGTTGATATAGCTCGAGTACCCCTTGCCGAATGACTGGATAATATACCCGATCGTATCGCCGCCTTTTTTTGAAATAAAATATTTTGCATGTTTATCGTGGATTGACCATTCTCCCAGTTTTTCATTGACATCTGCATCGGGCATCAGCATTTTTAAAGCCTTTTTCTCGGCCTCTTCATTGTTCCTGAATATCTTCGGCGATGCATTTGCATACACAAACGCAAGGATAAACCCGCCGATGAGATAAATGATTACAAGGTTTAAGGTTATCTTGAAAATATCCTTTCCCGTCATTTCGCACTCTCCTTTGCCTGTGCCGACGTCTGCTGCTTCACCGCACCAAAGACCTTTGATCTGAAGCCGCGATCAATCAGCGGGGCAAAACAGTTCATTATGAGTATCGCAAACATAACGCCTTCTGGATACCCGCCCTTCAGCCTTATCAGCATGGTCAGGAGCCCGCACCCAACGCCGAAAATGATCTGACCTGTTTTCATCGATGGAGACGTCACATAGTCCGTTGCCATGAACCATGCGCCCAGCATTAGACCGCCGCTCAGGAGATGAACGATCGGGTCACCCGTAAACAGTCCGGTTTTGCCACCCATGACCCAGGCCATCAGCGCAGCCGATCCCAGAAAAGAGACCGGGATATGCCAGGTGATATACCTCTTTGCAAGCAGAAAAAGTCCGCCGATCAGAAGTGCAATCGCCGACGTCTCACCGATCGATCCTGCACGGTGTCCGGTCAGCAGCTGCTGATAGAGGCTCATTTTGTCGCCGAATACTTCAATCAGTTTCGTCACGCCCTCTTCCTTGAGAATGCCGAGAGGGGTTGCCGTCGTCTTTGCATCCATGGCAAAAAAAGCTGCCGAAGGAGCATTCCAGATCGTCATCGCCTTGGGCCAGGATATAAGGGCAAAGGCCCGCCCTATCAGGGCAGGGTTAAAGACATTGAATCCGAGTCCGCCAAAAAGCTGTTTTGTTATGACAACCGCAACGAACGAGGCAATGACCGGCACGTGTGCAGTAAACGGAGAAAATGACCACAGCGAGGACGGCATATTCATGCCCAGGAGCAGTCCTGTCAGGAATGCACTCCCGTCCCCCACCACTGATTTCTTCTCGACAATCCTTAAATAAAGATGCTCGAAGAGCATCGAGCTTATGATACATAACGCCGTCACAAAGAGCGCCTTCGGTCCGAAGAAATACAGCCCGGAGAAAAGCGCCGGCAGAAGGGCAATGCTGACCGTCCACATTATCTGCCTTGTCGTCTCATCGCTTTTTACATGAGGACTGACTGATACAATGAAATTCTGTTCTTTTTTCGTTGCCTCCATCTTATCTCCTTAGACAATGAGAAACGGAAAATGGGAAATAATAATTCCCTGTTCTTATTTGGATCATGGCTTGACCATTGATTTTGCCAATCTCACGAGCTGGACAATAGGTCTTTTGGCCGGACAGACATAGGCGCATGACCCGCATTCGAAACAATCGAAGAGATGATACTCTTTCGCCTCTTCATAATGTCCTATCTCGGAGAGGATGCTCAGCATAAACGGCTGAAGACCCATCGCGCATGCTTCAATACATCTGCCGCACCGTATGCACGGCCCGAATTCATCAGAGTGCTCAACCTCTGACCCGGACATGACCAGGATGCCGGAAGTACCCTTGGTCACCGGGATATCGAGAGATGCGATGGCGAACCCCATCATCGGCCCGCCGGCGATAATCTTTACCGCACCATCCTTGAGTCCACCGGCCTCAGCAACCAGGTCTGATATCTTTGCGCCGACTCTTGCCATAAGGTTCCTGGGTTGGCTGATGCCATCGCCGGTCACCGTCACGACCCGTTCGATCAGGGGCTTCCCAAACCGGGCAGCCTCATAGACAGCCAGGGCTGTCCCCACATTCTGGACCACAACACCGACATCCATCGGCAATCCGCGCGGCGGCACCTCGCGACCGACAACTGCCTTGATAAGCATCTTCTCGGCGCCTTGGGGGTACTTCACCTCGCATGCTATCACTTCAATACCCTGCGCCCCCTTTGCAGCATCTGTCATTATCTTCACAGCATCGGGCTTATTGTTTTCGATGCCGATATAGCCCTTGCTGACGTTCAGCACCTTCATGAGGATCTTGAGACCCTCCACGATCTCCACCGGCTTCTCCAGCATCAGCCGGTAATCAGCTGTCAGATACGGTTCACACTCAGCCCCATTGATCAGAACAGCACTAATCGGCTTTTCTTTTGGAGGAGACAGCTTGACCGACGTCGGAAATGCAGCTCCGCCAAGACCAACAATACCGGCTGCCTTCACTTTCTCCTTCAGTTCTTCGGCAGACAGGCTCATGTAGTCGGGATTATCTTTTAGGGCAGTCCATTCCTCTTTCCCGTTATTTTCTATAACAATGGAATTGACCATACGGCCCATGGCATTCGGGAACTCGGCAATCGCAACCACCTTACCAGAGACAGAGGCATGGACAGGAGCAGAAACAAATCCTCCGGCTTCTCCGATCATTTCGCCTTTCTTTACCTCCTGCCCAACACTGACCAGAGGCTTACAGGGTGCGCCTGCATGCTGACTCAGAGGGACGACAATAATTGTGGGAGGTTTTGCCTCGGCAATGGAACTGCCTGCAGCCAAAGCTTTTTTGTCCGGCGGGTGTATCCCGCCCTTAAATGTAGCAAGACCCATAGTGAAGATTTCCTCCTTGGGATTATGCGAGGCCTAAAAAGGCCGTTATGTAATAACATGCAGTGATAGCGTCTGTCAAGAGGGGGCGCCCATACTGGCCAAATCCAATACCGGAAAGATTGTGCCGGCTAATTATTAGCCTCGCACCATTCCCTGGCGTTTTGGAACATTTTTATCCATGGCGAAGCCTTCAAGTCATGTCTCCATTCTTCAGACATCCAGCCCCACTGCCACTTCAGAAACGCCCGTTCAGGATGGGGCATCATCGCAAGATGTCTGCCGTCCGGCGAACAGAGGGCTGCAATTCCTTCAGGTGATCCATTGGGGTTAAACGGATATGACTCAGTAGAATCACCGGCATCATCAACATAGCGGGCCGGTGCGAGACCCTCGTCGAGCACCTTCTTTTTAATGCCTTCATCAGGGAAATAGGCACGCCCTTCTCCATGTGCTACCCATATGCCAAGGATAGACTCTTCCATTTCCCTGAACATGACCGCCGGGCTCTTTTCAATTTTAAGCGAAAGAAACCTGGATTCGAATCTGCCGGAGCTGTTGTGAATAAACCGGGGCTGGATGTTGTCCGGTATCCCGCGCCAGGGCACCCAACCGAGCAGCGCCATCAACTGACAGCCGTTGCAGACACCCAGACTGAAGGTGTCCGGCCTTTCGTAAAAGTCCTGGAACTGCTGCCAGATATGGCTATTGAAGCGGATCACCCCGGCCCAGCCCTTTGCGGAATCGAGCACATCGGCATAGCTGAACCCACCAACAAAGACAGCCCCCCTGAAAGCAGAAAGGTCAACCCTGCGATCGAGGAGGTCGGTCATGGTAACGTCCCATGGCTCAAACCCTGCAGCAAAAAAGGCGGCGGTCATCTCCCGGTCTCCGTTGCTTCCTTCCTCGCGAATAACGGCAACCTTCGGTTTATAATCCCGGGCAAGCAGGGACGGGGCCGTTGGCACAGGAGTAAAGGAGAGATGGAATGAAAGACCCTGAGGGTCATAGACATTCTTCTGCTCCTCTTCCGCAAGTTCGGGTGTCCGCTGAAGCCGTTCGAGCTGAAAACCGGTCTCCTCCCACATTGCCCGCAACACCCGCATATCTTCAGTGAGTACCGGCATGCCGTCTATTACTATCTTAATTGTTTTGTCTGTAGTTGTTTTTCCAATGAGCTGGCACGGCACAGCACTGTTCTTCAAGGCTGAAAGGATTGCCGTTTCATCCTCAGGCATATATTCAACCACCAAGCCAAGCTCTTCAGAAAAGAGTATCGGTATTTCCTGACCTCTGACCTTTGACCCGTTGCCCTCTGACTCCTGGCCCTTTATGCCGATTTCCATTCCGCAATTCCCTGAAAAAGCCATCTCGAGCAGGGTCGTTATCAGACCCCCGTCGCTGCGGTCATGACCAGAGAGTACCAATCCCTCTGCAATGAATTTCTGGACCAGCTCAAACGCGCGTTTCAGGAGCATTGCATCCGGCACATCAGGGGATTCATCGCCCACCTGTTTATAACATTGCGCCAGCGCTGAGCCACCCATTCTGTTCATCCCGCCGGCAAGGTCTATAAAAAGCAGTCTGCTTTCGCCCGGTCTTTTTACATCAGGGGTAATAACCTTTGTTATATCAGGGCAGGGGGCATAAGCAGAAATCACCAGAGTTCCAGGCGACTTGACGATTTCGGTGCTGCCGGCAGCATCAGTAACTTTTGCCGCCATGGACAGGCTGTCTTTTCCGCCGTCGATAGCAATACCGAGCTCTATCATGATGTCGCGCATGGCAACTGCCGCATCGAACAGATCGGCCCCCTCGCCCGGGAGTTTCGGGGCCCACATCCAGTTGCCTGAACATTTAATATCCTCAAGCTGGCTTATCTTTGCCCAGACAATGTTCGTCACCGCCTCTGCCACACTCATACGGGCCATAGCCGCCGGATCGATCAGTCCCTTTAGCGGCTGTTCTCCTATTGAAATAGCGGCGCCGGTCAGGCCGAAATGGCTCTGTGCTACGACCGCAACGTCAGAGACCGTCAACTGGAGCGGGCCGGCGCACTGCTGACGTGCAATCAGACCGGTGACAGATCTGTCAACCTTATTGGCAAGAAACCGTTTTGAGCCGACAGATATAAGCCTGAGGACCCTGTCGAGGGCGTCCCTGACCCCGAGGCCGCCGGGCAGCGCAAGTGGCTTCAGGTCGCGCCTGACCCTGCTCATGACAAAGGTCTTGTTCGGCATGTCCCCGAGGATCTTCTCAAGGTCAAGATTGACCGGCGTACTGCCGTCAGTCTCGTCATGCAACACGATGTAACCGTCTCCCGATATCTCGCCGATAAAGGCGCACGGAACTTTCTCTCTCCGGCAAATACTGAGGAAATGTTCTGCACGGTCAGGCTGAATCAGCAGCGCATTCTGCTCCTGATATTCTGCACCCCAGATCTCCAGGACCGAGAGGGTGTTGTCACCCAGCTGGATCTTCCGAACTTCTATCGTGGCGCCGGCCGGGTAGATGATCTCTTTCACCACATTGCAGTTGCCGCCGGCGCCCTGGTCATGGATGCTGACGATCGGGTTGGCATCGCCAAGCTCAACGCATGCCCTGATCACCCGGTTCATCTTCTGCTCCATCTCGGCATCGCCACGCTGAACTGCATTAAAATCGAGTTCGGCAATATTCTGCCCCTGAATCATGCTGGATGCAGCACCTCCACCCATCCCGATGCGATAGGCAGGGCCGCCGATCTTGGTAACCAGCATCCCTTTTTCCGGCCCTTTCTTCTCTGTGTGGCGGGCATCGATCTGTCCGACTCCTGCAGTAAACATGATCGGCTTTATCCATTCGCGGCGTTCGCCACCAGGCAGCCTGAGACCAAAAGCCCGGGTAAATCCCTGGATAAGCGGTTCGCCGAACTTGTTGCCGTAATCAGATGCCCCGTTGCTCGCCTCTATCTCTATTGATAGCGGGCTGCCCAGATTCTTCGGATAGGAGAATGAGGTATCTTCCCAGGGCAGTATATAGCCGGGGATCTGGAGATTGCCGACGCAGTATGCAGCAGTGCCGGCGATGACCAGTGCACCGCGACCGGTCCCCTGGACATCTCGGATCCTGCCGCCGGTGCCGGTCTCTGCACCGGGAAAGGGAGCAACACCGCTTGGGAAATTGTGTGTTTCCGCGGTAAAGATGATGTGATAGTGCGCATCGGTCTTTCTGAACCGGGAGACCGTTCCAGGCCGCTCCGGCATGATTGTCGTAATCTCAAACCCCCTGATGGCACTTGAGTTGTCTTTAAAGGCAATGACGCTATTGTTTGGACGATGGTCAAGAGTCTGTCTGACGATCTTCATGAGATTGTGCGGTGATTCAACTCCATCGATGACCAGTTTTCCCCGGAAAAACCAGTGCCGGGAGTGTTCGCTATTCGACTGGCTGAGATCAAAGCATTCTACATTGGTCGGATTCCGGCCAATATCCTTCACAAAAAGATTGTAATAATAATCAATATCCCAGTCGTCGAGTCCCAGCCCCATGTCGGTATTTATCTTTATCAGCGCAGCCTTACCCTCTTCGATAAGAGGAATAATCCTGACCGGATCGGGAGTAATCCCAGGGTCAAAGTTCTCAAGCCTCGTCGGATATGGGCACTCTGTCATCCGGTCATAGAGCAGAGCAGAGTGCTCAGTTATCAGAGATGAACATAAAGCAGTGATGAGGCTCTCAGCAGATTCTTCGGAAAGGAAAAGCAGTCTTCGTGAACATTCAATCCGCGTGACTTTGGTCAGCCCGCAGGCATGACAGACAGAGACAGCATTCGTCGACCATGCCGTCGTAAAGTTCATGCGGGGGCCTACCTCCAACAGAAGGTGACGTGGTATACGCGCCGGGTCAAATGAGAAAAAGGTCTCTTCTGAAAAATTATCCGGTTCGAAGGTCTCGCTCAGAAGCCAGCGGAGCAGTTTCATTTCAGAAGCATCAAGGGGGGACTGCGCACTCACGTAAAAACAGTATTCAGTCTGAATATCCCTTACAGGGCCAGAAGTATCGGCCTGAATCCGGACAATGAGATCATGAATCTTTGTCCTGCTGATAGCCGGGGTCTTATAGCGATAGATCATTTCCACAGCAAGAACCCGCTCAGCGGGGAAGTGATGCAGCCGCGCAGGACATCACGTCGTTCTCCCGAAGACTCTTTTGTATATGTAATCAATATTACGCAGGTAATGCTGCAGGTTAAAGACATCGTCAAGCTCTTTAACCGACAGGTACTTCCGGATATTTTTGTCCTTCAGTAAAAGCGTTTTAAATTCCTTCCTGGTCTTCCAGCTCAGCATGGCGTTCTTCTGGACAAGGCCGTATGCGTCTTCCCGGGACATTCCCTTTTCCGTCAGCCTGATCAGAACATTTTGGGAATTATACAGTCCGTAGCTTCTGCCTATATTTTCGAGCATGCGCGCGGGGTAGACCTGCAGATCTGCCAGTATGCCGGTCAGTCTGTTGAGCATATAGTCAACAAGAATAGTACTGTCAGGGATGATCACCCGCTCGACCGATGAATGTGATATATCACGCTCGTGCCAGAGTGCAACATTTTCAAGGGCCGCCATTGCATTCGCACGGACCACCCTGGCCAGACCGGAAAGGTTCTCGCACCCGACAGGGTTACGTTTGTGAGGCATTGCTGATGAGCCCTTCTGCCCCTTGGCAAATGGCTCCTCTGCCTCAAGCACTTCCGTCCTCTGTAGGTGGCGAAGTTCAATCGCAACCTTCTCGATCGAGGCAGCTACGATCGCCAGCGTCGAAAGATATTCAGCATGGCGGTCCCGCTGTACAACCTGTGTTGCAACCGGTTCCGGCTTCAGCCCGAGTTTTTTGCATACCTTCTCCTCAATCTCAACCGGTATATTCGAAAATGTGCCGACTGCTCCGGAGAATTTGCCGATGCTGATATTCTTTTTTGCACGTTCTACCCGGCTGAGGTTCCTCTTCGCCTCTTCGTACCAGATGGCAAACTTCATCCCAAAGGTCATCGGCTCTGCATGCACTCCGTGACTCCTGCCGATGCAAACCGTATCCTTATACGCAAACGCCTGAGTCAGCAGCACCGACATCAGTTTCTTCAGGTCTTGTATTATGATGTCCGATGCCTCTTTCATCAGCAGCGACAGGGCCGTATCAACGATATCGGACGAGGTAAGTCCCTTGTGGATATACCGGGATTCAGCTCCGACCTTTTCAGCAACCGACGTCAGAAAGGCTATTACATCATGTTTTACCACCGCCTCTATCTCATCGATCCTACTTACGTCAAACGCTGCCTTCTTCTTGATAACAGCAAGCGATTTTTGGGGGATCTTGCCGAGCTCGCACCATGCCTCGCAGGCCGCAATCTCGACATCCAGCCATTTCCTGAGCCGATTCTCGGGTTCCCAGAGGCTTCCCATCTCTTTTCTGGTATAACGTTCTATCATACTTCCCTCATATGTTACTCGTATGTTATTTCTGTCGTGACATAATACGACTTCCGGCTGAATATATGCTTATGCCTTATTTACCGTGTGAGCGATCTTGTCCAGCAGACCATTGATAAACGGGACCGCATCAAGCGATGAATACTTCTTGGCGATTTCCAGTGCCTCATTGATGGTCACCTTCGGAGGTATATCTGCACGAAAGGCAAGTTCAAAGGTCGCACATCTCAGGATATTCCGGTCAACAACCGCCATCCTGCCCATTTCCCAGTTGTCGGCCGCCTTCTGGATTATCAGGTCGATCTCCTCAACGTGCTCAAGCGTCCCATTGGCTAACTCTTCGGCAAACTTCTTCAACTCAGGATTTGACAGAATAGCTGCCTGGTGGCCTTCAGGAAGCGGGATCGTATAGTCACCGTCAAACTCCGACTGGAAAAGCTTCTGCAGCACATATTCCCGTGCCTTGCGCCGGTTCATCGGTAGTACAGAGTGATTGGCGAATACTGCGGAACAATATCAAAAAGACGATCGCAATTTTTTTCACAATAAACTTTTTCAATACGCCGATTTTCCCGCTTATTCATAGCCAGCCACAAAATACCAATCACTATATTATAGCTTTTTCATAAGCTGGGCCATCTCGATTGCGGTCATAGCTGAATCAAAGCCTTTGTTACCGCTTTTGGTGCCTGCCCGCTCAACTGCCTGCTCTATGGTATCAGTCGTCAGGACACCGAAAGCTATCGGCACACCGGTTTCGAGAGAAACCGAAGCAATACCTTTTGAGACCTCTGCTGCCACATAGTCAAAATGGGGGGTAGAGCCGCGTATCACCGTACCGAGGCAGATAATCGCCTGATAGGTCCCTTTTGCAGCAAGCTTTCTGGCTGCAAAAGGGATCTCGAACGCACCCGGCACCTTCACGACGACAATATCATCCTCTTTCGCTCCATGCCGCACCAGAGCATCAACCGCACCGTCAAGCAATTTTGACGTAATAAAATCGTTAAATCTGCTGACAACTATACCGAATGTTAATCCCTTTGCCTGCAACTCTCCCTGAATCACCTTCATACCTGCCTCCATCGTCTAAACATTATTCAAGATATGGCCGAGTTTGCTTTTTTTTGTTTTGAGATACTTGATGTTCTTTTCATTCGGGCTGCACTCCATCGGAACCCGTTCAACCATCTGCAGGCCGTACCCTTCGAGCCCAACGATCTTCTTCGGATTATTGGTCATCAACCTCATTTTCCTGACGCCGAGGTCAACCAGTATCTGTGCACCAATGCCATAGTCACGCAGATCGGGTTTAAATCCGAGTTTAATATTGGCCTCAACCGTATCAAATCCCTTGTCCTGCAGTTCGTATGCCCTGAGCTTGTTCACCAGGCCAATACCCCTACCTTCCTGTCTCATGTAAAGAACAATACCCTTGCCCTGATCACTGATGATCTTCATAGCCTTGTGAAGCTGATCACCGCAGTCACAGCGTCTCGAACCAAAGACATCGCCGGTGAGACACTCTGAGTGCACCCTGACCAGGACATCATCAGAAGGCTTGATATCTCCCTTGACAAGGGCAATATGAATATTGCAGTCAAGCTCATTCGCATAGGCGATCGCGGTAAATTCTCCATACTCGGTCGGAAGCTTGGTTGTCGAGACCCGGCTCACAAAGTGCTCGGTCCTCGTCCGGTATTTGATCAGGTCCTTGATGGTCACGATCTTCAGGTTGTGCTGTTTTGCGAACACCATAAGTTCCGGGACCCGGGACATGGTGCCATCGTCGTTCATGATCTCGCAGATGACCCCTGCAGGATAACATCCTGCCATTCGGGCAAGATCGACCGAACCTTCCGTCTGTCCTGCCCTCTGTAGGACACCACCCGGTTTTGCCCTGAGAGGAAAAATGTGACCTGGCCGGGCAATGTCTTCAGGCTTCGTTGCAGAGTTGATTGCTGTAAGGACCGTTGTCGCCCTGTCGGCAGCAGAAATGCCGGTGGTCACTCCCCGTCTTGCCTCTATCGAAACAGTAAATGCGGTCCCGAACGATGACGTATTGTCCTCCGTCATCATGGGAAGCGCCAGCTGCTCAACCCGTTCCGGGGTCAGGGAGAGGCAGATAAGGCCACGGCCATGCTTTGCCATGAAATTGATTGCAGCAGGGGTAATCTTCTCTGCCGCCAAACAAAGGTCACCCTCATTCTCGCGGTCCTCGTCATCGACCAGGATAACCATACGGCCCCGGCTGGTATCTTCTACTGCTTCATCAATCGTATTGAATGTATGTTTCTGCATCTCTCACTGTGCTCCTTGCCTCCGGATTAATCAGACGCCACCGTTAAGCAAACCCTTCCCTCACCAGCGCCTGCATAAGGTTTGCATCCTTGTTCTTTCCCAAAAATTTTGCAACGTACTTTCCCAATATATCAACTTCGACATTCACCGTGTCACCGGTTGTTTTAAAGCCGATAGTGGTAAGCGAGGCGGTATGCGGAATAATAACTATTCCGAATGACTCCCTCATCACATCGACAACAGTGAGGCTGATGCCATCGACAGCAACCGATCCCTTTTCAACAAGGTATGCGGCGATACTCTGGTCAACCCCGATACCCAGACGATACACATCACCGGTCAACGTCTTTGATAGTATTTTGCCGATTCCGTCGATATGACCAGTCACGAAATGTCCGCCCATCTTCGTATTCGGCCGGAGTGAGGGCTCAAGGTTAACACGGTCTCGCACCCGCAGAAGGCCGAGATTCGACGAGCGGAGCGTCTCATCGGACATATCAAATGACAGAATACTGCCCCTGATTTCAACAACCGTCAGGCAGGTCCCGTTCACCGCGATACTGTCGCCGAGGCCTGCATCCACAGTGAGACTCCCTGCATCAATGCTGAGGCGGGCGCCGCTGTCCTTCCGAATGATGCCCGATACCTCACCCAGACCTAGAACAAGCCCGGTGAACAATCAGTACTCCACGTCCATGTCAAAATCAATCTTTTTCGAATAATAGTCCATCAGGTTTACCACCTCAGACCACCGCGCCTTCACCTTCATCACTTTAGTGGGACTGACCGAAACATCAAGATTGCTCTCAACAAGCGGAATCTTGAGTTTGCCGGCCTCTTCAAGAATTTGTTGTTTAATAGCCGGCATGCGTTCGGGATTGCCCGACTCCATCGAAAGCATGTCTTTGGTATTGGAGCGAAGGGTATTATACCGGTAATACGGTCCGCCAAACATGATGATGACATAGACAATACCGACTAGAACCGCCAGAATCAAAAACCCCTTGATAAAACCCTGATTGTCCAGCCTCACCGTCTGACTCATTTGACAAGCCTCCCCATTCTGCTGAACCGCGGCCAGGACTTGCTGCTGTCCCACGACCAGTAAATAATAACTGCATTGCCTTTTATCTGGCTCATGTCCACAAAGCCCCAGAAACGGCTGTCATAACTCTGGTCCCGGTTGTCTCCCATCACAAAAACAGACCCTTCAGGAACAACTACCGGCCCAAAATTATCCCGGGGATCAGAGCCCGGCGGCCGGATATCCGGATCAACGTGCTGAACATACGGTTCAACCAGTTTTCTGCCATTGACATAGACAGTCTTGTCCTTCGACTCAATTGTATCACCCGAGACGGCCATAACCCGTTTGATGAAATCTCTCTTAGGGTCCTCAGGATATTTAAAAACAATAATATCCCCGCGTTCAACTTTTTGGAAACCGGGCATTCTGAATAGATTGATATTGGTAAAAGGGATGTCGACAGGCGTTCCCATAAAGACCTTGTTCACGAGGATATGGTCCCCTATCTGAAGTGTAGAGAGCATTGACCCCGACGGAATCTTAAAGGCCTGGATAACAAAGGTGCGAATGACTAGCGCGATAAGGAAAGCAATAAGGACCGCCTCAATCGTCTCTCTAATGCCTGATGGATTTTTTTTTCTTCTCATTTCAGCTTCAGGACCGCAAGAAAAGCCTCCTGTGGCAGCTCAACTCTCCCTACCTGCTTCATCCTTTTCTTGCCCTCCTTCTGTTTTTCGAGCAGCTTACGCTTGCGGCTTATATCACCGCCATAGCACTTTGCAATAACGTCTTTTCTAAGCGCCCGGACGCTCTCCCGTGCAATGATCTTGTTGCCGATCGCCGCCTGAATGACCACCTCATACATCTGGCGAGGAATAATTTCACGGAGCTTTTCGGCCAGCTGTCTGCCTTTATAATACGCCTTATCTTCGTGAACTATCAAGGACAGGGCATCGACCGCTTCGCCGTTGAGGAGGATGTTCAGCTTGATCAGGTCGGACTCCCGGTAGCCAATAAATTCATAGTCCATCGACGCATACCCCTTTGAAAAAGACTTCAGTTTGTCATAAAAATCCCAGAGGATCTCATTGAGGGGCAGTTCGTACTCTACCCTGATCCTGTCCTTGCCGATATAGCCGAAGCTCTTCTGAGTACCTCTCTTCTCCTGGCACAGGTCCAGAATAGGTCCGATATAATCTTTCGGCACAAAGATCGTCGTCAGAACAAACGGCTCCTCGATCATCTCAAAATGCTCCGGCAGACTCGCAGGATTTTCAATATAGATGATATCGTCTGCTTTTCTGGTGATCTTATAGACAACAGTCGGTGCCGTGCTCAGGAGCGAAAGGTCGAACTCACGTTCAAGCCTTTCCTGGATAATCTCCATATGCAGCAATCCAAGGAAGCCGCATCTGAAACCGAACCCGAGAGCCAATGATGTTTCAGGCTCGAAATTGAACGATGCATCGTTGAGCCTGAGCTTGTCCAGTGCATCCCTCAGGTTCTCATATTGATGTGTCGATGTGGGATAGAACCCGCAGAAGACCATCGGTTTGATATCTTTGTAGCCGGAACAGGGTTCGGCAACTGGATTCCGAACATCAGTAATGGTATCGCCTATCTTTGTTTCATGAACGTTCTTGATCCCGGATATGATGTAGCCGACTTCGCCCGCGGAGAGCAGGGGGACCGGCTCCATTTTCGGGGAAAAAATACCGACCTGGGCCACCTCATATTCAATGCCAACCGCCATCATCCTGATCTTCTGTCCGGCCTTTATCGTTCCGTCAAAGACCCTTACAAGGACGATCACCCCCTGATAGTTGTCGAACCAGGAATCGAAGATGAGGGCCTT
>PLXX01000065.1 GCA_003153275.1 Nitrospiraceae bacterium
GGGCCATGTTTCTTAGGATTAACCGTGTCTTTGCATTGGCACCCAGGTGTTCCGCATACGTTCCACTGCTCGCTGATGCTGCCCGGCAGGACAGGCCCAAGGCTCGGCTCGGCCACTCCGAGGAGGCCCGCTGCGTTTCCGTCTACCGCAACAAACATTACTGTTTGTCCTTCTCCGCGCAGAGCTTCACCCTTATCTGTCAATTCCCCCGGATCTATACTGAGATCATCAGGGCTTCGCACAAGAATAGTAAATCCTGCCTTTGTATGTCGAGGTTGAAATGGCTTCTGTGTCTTCAATAGTCATTTTGCAAACAGGATCAGTAACTTTCATTGTTCGCCTCATTCCCATCGAATAGATAACACTTTCTTGTCTGCAATCTGAGCACCACGGTCTTCAACGTCATCTCAGTCAACTGTGTCCATACCTGTGTCGATCTCTGAATAATTCAATTATCACATGTTCATCGTTCTACGCCAAGCAAGAATATGCAAAAATGAAAGCGGGCAACACAAGACAACGGAAGTCATTACCGGGGAGACGGCTCCGATAGAAAATATGTGAAACCGGTTTGCACCCATTTGACAGGGCAGTTGCCTTTGGTATAGTCTATTTGCCTGCGGCTTTCCCAATACATATGAAAGAAAAAATATTAAAAGAATTCGCTGACAGCGTTTCGGTAAAGGAAATGTTTGTCCAGACGCATATTGAGGTCATCATCGACGTGGCAAAGGCCATAGCCACTACGTTCAATGACGGCGGCAAAGTGCTCCTCTTCGGTAATGGAGGCAGCGCCTGTGATGCCTCACATATCGCCGGTGAGTTTGTAAACCGGTTCAAGAGGGAGCGTCCTGGGCTGCCGGCAATCGCGCTCAATACAGACATCGCAGTGATAACCTCTATTGCAAATGACTACGACTTCTCGGAAATCTTTGCGCGCCAGTTGAAGGCCCTCGCCCTGGAGGGTGATCTGGTCATCGCCATTACGACGAGCGGTGCATCGCCAAATGTGCTGAGGGCGCTCGATGCGGCGAGGAAGAAGAGGTTGAAGACGGTATTGCTGACGGGGGCAAAGGGTGACAAGCTTGCAGGAAAAGTGACCTACGCATTTGTGGTACCTTCAGATAATACTCCCAGGGTGCAGGAGACGCATATCACTCTCGGGCATGTCCTCTGCCTGCTGGTCGAGGAAATCCTCTTTGAAGAGCCCAGGAAAAAGAAGTAGCACCGAGATTACCATCCTCGGCATCGACCCCGGAAGTATCTTCTGCGGCTACGGCGTCATAAAAAGCAACGGCAGGGATGCCCGGTATGTAGCTTCGGGAAGGATTGCGCCGTCTGCCTCCAAGCCTCTCCACCAGCGACTCAGGCTGATCCATGAGGCCCTGGCCGACATTATCAGCACCTACCAGCCGACTGACATGGTTGTAGAGAAGATCTTCTTTGCAAAAAGCGCCAAGGCTGCCCTGCACCTGGGCCATGCGCGTGGCGTCGTGCTTCTCGCTGCAGCCTCCGGAGAAGTAACGCTTCACGAACGTAGCGCCCTTGAGGTGAAAAAGGCGATCGTCGGATATGGCCGGGCTGAAAAGAGTCAGGTACAGGAGATGGTGAAAATGATCCTGAATATCAAGGGAACGCTTTATCCTGACAGCGCTGACGCCCTCGCCCTTGCCCTCTGCTATATGAATACTTTACAATTTAACAACGCTCTAAAATCGTAGAACAGTCTTATGACAGGAACTATATGATTGGATCACTAAGGGGGAAAATACTTTCCCGCAAACCGGATTCGTTGCTGCTTGATGTCAATGGCGTCGGCTATAGCGTCATCGTAACGATTCCTACCGTTGCCAACCTTCCCGCCGACGGCCGTGAGGTCTTTCTGCATATTCATACCCATGTCCGGGAAGATGCACTGCTGCTCTTCGGATTTGAATCAGAAGATGAGAAGAGAATTTTCCTTGTCCTGATCAACATCTCCGGTATAGGCCCGAAGGTGGCACTGAATATTCTCTCGGGCATGCCGTATAACGACTTTCTCAGGGCCATAGAGAATGAAGACATCCCTATGCTCTGCAGGATTCCCGGCCTCGGAAAGAAGACAGCAGGCAGGCTGATACTCGAACTTAGGGAGAAACTGCCCGCTTCAGAGGGGATACGGGACAAACTTTTTGAGGATACCCTTTCCGCACTGGTCAATCTCGGATACAAGAGAAATATGGCCCTGCAATACCTTGATCAGACCTACAGAAAGGGGTTTACGGATCTTGAAAGTCTGCTGAAAGAGACGTTGAAACTACTGACCGGAAATGCGTAAGGACGATTCCGTCATACAAAACGATATGGACCAGGACCGGCTTATAAGTCCTGACGAATCTGTTGATGATATATCGCTTGATCTGAACCTGCGCCCGTCGTCTCTCGACGAGTTTATCGGTCAGGACTCGATCAAGGAGAATCTGAAGATCTTCATTCAGGCGGCCCGCAACCGCAAGGACACTCTCGATCACATCCTTTTCTGCGGCCCGCCGGGATTGGGAAAGACAACGCTCTCGCATATTATCGCTGCCGAGCTGAAGGTAAACATCAAGATAACCTCGGGACCGGTTCTGGAGAGAGCGGGTGATCTGGCGGCCATCCTTACAAACCTTACCGATAAAGACATTCTTTTTATCGATGAAATCCACCGCCTTCCCCGCATTGTTGAGGAAGTGCTATACCCGGCCATGGAGGATTTTCAGCTTGATATCATCATCGGGCAGGGACCGAATGCACGGACTATGAAGATCACCTTACCCAAGTTTACGCTGATAGGCGCAACGACTAGAACAGGGCTGCTGACCTCCCCCCTGCGCGACAGGTTCGGCATCATTGACAGGCTGAGCTACTACGGCCCTGAGGACCTGAAAAAGATCGTCGTCAGGTCTGCGCGGATCATGGATATCAGGATCACCGACGATGCGGCCCAGGAGATGGCCAGGCGCTCCCGTGGAACACCGAGGATCGCCAACCGGCTGCTCAAGAGAGTCAGGGACTTTGCACAGGTGCTGGGGAATGGTTCGATTGATATGAAGATCGCGAAGACCTCACTGGCCTCATTGCGTGTCGACGAGCGGGGCCTTGATGATATGGATCGGAAACTTCTTTTAACGATCATCGAAAAGTTCTCCGGAGGCCCGGTCGGCATAGAGACGATCGCAGCGGCGTTGCGCGAAGACAGGGAGACTCTCGAGGACGTCTACGAGCCTTATCTTATGCAAGAGGGCTTTCTCGACCGCACGCCGAGAGGCCGGGCCGCGACTAGGGCCGCCTATATGCATTTGGGCAAGTCAGCGCCGCGGGAATTATTTTAAGCGCAGGACCTGCTGGGGCTGAGAAACAGATGAAAGTCCTTATGCATATCTGCTGCTCGAACTGCAGCATCTACCCACTTCAGAAGTTTTTGATGGATGGCGTGGATGTGCGCGGGCTCTGGTTTAATCCGAATATCCATCCATACACTGAATATGCCAGCAGACTGGAATCCCTGAAGAAGCTCGGCAGAATCTGGCATCTTGATATTGACTATATCGATGAGTATCCGCTCGATGACTTCCTGAAGGCGGTCACAGGGACCGGCGCCGGAAGATGCGAAGTCTGTTATACCCTGCGAATTGAAAAAACAGCTGAAACCGCCGGAACAATGAATATTCCTGCTTTTACCACCTCGCTGCTTGCAAGTCCCTATCAGCAATTTGATATGATAAAAAGTATAGGAAAAAGTGCGGAAAAGAAGCACGGGGTACAGTTCCTTGCGGACGATCTGAGGCAGGGATGGCACCTTTCAAGAGCGCTCTCGAAGGAATTTGACCTATATCGGCAGAAATACTGCGGATGCATCTACTCAGAGATGGAACGCTACCGGAAAAAGCCCGTACCTGATACCATTCGGAAGGAAACAATATGATCAAAGGATTTCTCGCTTGGTTCATCGTGCCCATCCTCATTCTCTGTGCAGCAACTGCCGAGTCAGCAACCGTCAAGGTCCTGATACTGGACAACGTATTCCAGACTATCCCGGCCAAAGATGAGACGCTGGAGAGTATCGGAAAGATCCAGGGCGATCTTCTGGTAAACGGAAACCATTACGTCGGGGATATAGAAGTCTGGAAAGGGAAGTCCGGGATGTATCTAATCAACAAGCTCCCGCTTGAAGACTACATCAAGAATGTTGTCAGTGCCGAGATCGGCTCGAACTGGGAGATGGAGGCGCTGAAGTCCCAAGCCGTTATTTCCCGGACCTATGCCCTCTTTCAGAAAGGAGTAAACCTCAATCCAAATTTTGATCTCACCTCTTCGGTGCTGCATCAAGTGTACAAGGGCACCAACACCGATGCACGCGTAGCGTATGCCGTGATGAATACCGAAGGAGAAGTGCTGACCTATAATGGCAGACTGATAGAAGCCCTGTACCATTCCACTTGCGGAGGCCAGACCGAGGATGTTGAAGAGGTGTTCGGCAAAAGCTATCCCTACCTGAAACCGGTCTCATGCGCGTGCGATCTGTCTCCCTATGCTGTCTGGGAACGCAAAATTCCTGCCGGAGAGATTGAAAAAGCACTAAATATCACCGGCATAAAGAAGATATCCATCACGTCATTCACCTCAACAAAGCGGGTCAAAACTCTTGCAATCTCTCATAACAGCGGATCACTGACCGTCAAGGCGACCGACCTGAGAAAACAGCTTGGATGGAGCAGGCTGCCGAGTACGAATTTTGACATACGAAAAGAAAATAGTACCTTCATTTTTGAGGGAAAAGGCTATGGACATGGTGTCGGCCTCTGTCAATGGTCGGCCCTCCAGATGGCCCGTGAAGGCAAGTCTTACCGGGAAATACTAGCCTTTTTCTATCCCGGCACGACACTGCAATCGCAATGAAGACTGCAGCTTACGACTTTTCCCTCCCGGAGGAACTGATCGCCAGCAGACCCGCAGACGAAAGGGACAGCTCCCGACTGATGGTCATGCATCGGGATGGCAGCATTGAACACAGAATATTTTCTGACCTTCCTGAGCTGCTTTCGTCCGGAGACATGATCGTACTGAACAATTCAAAGGTCTTTCCCGCCCGTCTGGACAGCAGGAAACCCGACGGAGGTAATCTTGAAATACTCCTGGTGAATGAAAATCCGGACAGGACATGGAATATAATGACCAAAGGTTCGTTTTCGGGAGAGGTCATTATCGGCCATTCTCTCACCACTCAGATTACAAAAGGCAAGACCGCCCTCTTCAGCAGTGATACGGATATACGAGCATTACTCTGGGATATCGGTATGATGCCTCTACCGCCCTATATCAGACGGAAAGCGGATGAGCAGGACCGCGAACGGTATCAGACTGTCTACGCAGAGAAAGAGGGTTCAATTGCTGCGCCGACAGCAGGACTGCATTTCACCCCTGCACTGCTCGACCGGCTGAAGGCAGCTGGCGTTATCATCAGGACGGTCACCCTCCATGTCGGCATCGGAACATTCAGGCAGGTCAAGGCGTCACGGATTCAGGATCACGACATGCAAAGTGAATGCTTCGAAATCAGGCCGGAGCTGATCGCTGAAATCGATCAGGTAAAGAGGTCCGGACGGCGCGTGATTGCAGCCGGAACCACGTCCACCCGCACACTCGAGGGCTACTCCAGCGGCGATTGCACGATCACGTCAGCAAACGGCGTCATCACCGGAACAACGAACATCTTCATACATGAGGGATACAAACCCCGCACCGTCGATGCCCTTATCACCAACTTTCACCTGCCCTGCTCTACCCCGCTGATGCTTGCTGCAGTGTTTTCAGGCAGAGAGGCGTTGCTCAGCGCATACAGGACGGCAATCTCCATGGGATATAGATTTTTCTCTTATGGTGATGCTATGCTTTTTCTATGATTCGAAAGTCCCGCGGGAGATAATCCAGTTGTTACTATCCGGCAGAGGCATGGTTATCGCCATCACTATCGTATTCTCCTGTCTGAGCTTTACACTCGGCTTCGTTGTTGGAAAGTTCGGGTCGCCAAAAGCCCCGGCATTACCAGCCATCTCTCAAGAGCAGACACTGCCGATGCAGAATAACCAGAATAACCAAGAGGGGCGGCTCCAGACTCCCCCGCCTGCTGAAACGCTGAGGGCCCAACCTGAGCTGGCCGGAACATCTATTTCCCCCACTCAGACTCCTATTCAAATCCCTATTCAGCCTTCGGCAAAAGCAGGTGAGACTGCCAGGTCGACAACACCGGCATCTGAACCATCCGGAGCGGAAACCGCAAGAGAGCCTCGTGAGCCCTCGGCGACACAGTTAAATGAACTCTCAAAGACTGCTGCTCGCGAAGACAGCAAGGAAGTTGCAACACAGAAACCGGGCCAGAAGACGTACCAGAAGCCGGATGCCGGGAAGCCTCTGTTTGCCGTCCAGTTAGGCGCCTTCAGAAATAAGGCAGAGGCTGACAAATGCAGGGCGAAATATTCTAAAAAAGGGTATAAACTATATACAAAGGCGGAAAAGGCGAATAAAGGCCCCAGGGTCTATAAAGTGCGGACTGGTGAATTCAGGGAGAAAAAGGACGCAGAACTACTGGCCCTCAAACTGAAGAAGACCGACAACCTGCATGCCTTTGTCGTTACTACAACGGAATAGGAGCATTTACGGAAACACGTGTTATAGAATTCGGAAGTGAAAAGGACCTTCCTTTTATGCAGCAACGCCTTGACAAAAATCTCAAACTCATCGAAGAGGCGCTTGACATTCAGGCGAGTTCCCGCGGAAACAGGATATTTCTGCGGGGGGATGATGCCAGGATTAATACGGCTGAACGCCTCCTTAGGGAACTGTGCGCAACCGGCACTGACCTCTCCGGCATGAGCTCTCAGGACATCAGGGATGCCATCCGGTCCCTGCCTTGTGACAACACCGGCCCCTTACAGGAGATCCTTCACAACAATATTCAGGTTGCCTCAAAGAAGCGGATTATTGTACCTAAAACTGAAAACCAGCGCCTGTATATTGATGCCATCAGAAACTTCGATATGGTTATCGGCATCGGACCTGCAGGTACCGGAAAGACGTACCTTGCGATGGCAATGGCGATAAGTGCGTTTCTGAAGAAAGAGGTGAGCAGGATTGTCCTTGCGCGGCCGGCGATTGAGGCCGGCGAAAAGCTCGGCTTTCTGCCTGGGGACATGTACGAGAAGGTGAACCCTTACCTCCGGCCATTGTATGATGCATTGTATGACATGATGGAGTATGAGCAGGCCTCTAAACTGATCGAAAGGGGCATCATTGAGATTGCCCCGCTTGCGTTCATGAGAGGCCGGACGCTCAATGATGCCTTTATTATCCTCGACGAGGCCCAGAACACAACTTCTGAACAAATGAAGATGTACCTGACGCGGCTCGGATTCAACTCCAGGACCGTCATAACCGGCGACGTAACGCAGGTAGACCTGCCGCAGGCCAAGTCATCGGGGCTTATCGAGATTCAGAAGATCCTTGACGGCGTCGAGGGTATCAAATTCGTTGCGTTTTCCGAACGCGATGTGGTCAGACATAAACTGGTCCAGCTTATTCTACGGGCTTACGAAAAATATGAAAAACGAAATACCGAAGAATAGCAGTAACCCGTTTATCACCCGTGAGCTTCCGGTGAAGATATTCTTCCTCTTCGCCGCATCTCTCGCGGTCTCCATCTCCATTTTGGTCGACCTGAGCCTGTATAAGCTGGTCGGTGGTACGCTGATCGGATTCGTCCTGCTTTTCATCCTGTATCGGGATATCATGCGCTATAAACCCTCGTATATCACGAATTATAATATGCTGCTGCTCCTGGTGCTGATGATCGTCAGTACCCTTGTGATTGGACGATTTTTTG
>PLXX01000123.1 GCA_003153275.1 Nitrospiraceae bacterium
TCAAGCCTCCCTCTTTGAGGGAGCGTTATGACTCAGAAACCCTGATCGAATATGCTGACTCCTTTAGGGACCGTCAGATCAAACAGACTGTCTTTTATTCCCGTATTCGTCGCAATGTCCCTGAGTTTAACCTCGACAACATTAGCCCGGCTGTCGTATATCGTGAAAGATTTGACCGGAAAGCCAACCTCTGACAGAGTGATGAGGATAGAGGTTACCGTACCAAGTGTTTTTTTCGGCTTCAGAATAAGTGCATTACCCTTTGAGGTTATCATGAATTCCTCGGTGATCTTTCCAAACCCTCCCAGAAGTGCCAGAGGGATCTGTCCGTAGGTCTCCCGGTCAAATCGTGTGCGATAGGCCTGCTTCTCGCCCTTTTTATACATCAGCATGGTCTCGTTGTTGACAATAATATCCTGGGCCGCGTTTCCCTTGTAGGACCATTTCATTTTCATCGGCGGCTTGATAAAGAACTCACCCTTGTAGGTATCGGTCCTGCCAAGGTCTTTGATCGTACTCTTCTGCACAAATTGTCCCCTGATGTCGGTCAACCCCTCATAAGCTTTCTGTATCCTACTGATGCTGTCTTCGAGGTCAGCACCCTCTGCCATCCTGCTATAAAAAAACAAGGAAGAAATGGCTGCGATGAGCAAAACAACAACCAGTTTGCTGAGCAAAAGTTTCTTTATTTTCAATTGTGCCTCCCGATAAAATCTCTGGGTTTTCCCGCGCCCTTGGGAGGTCCGACAAGGCCGTCATCTCCCATAATCTCCATAATGCGAGCCGCGCGGTTATATCCGATCTTAAACTTGCGCTGCAGAGACGAGATTGAGACCTCACCGACAGAATCAGCAAACTCGACCGCCTTATAGTAAATCTCGTCACGATCCGCCGATTGCTCGTCAGCGGCAGGCGCCTCAACAGGAATTTCCTCAAAGATGGTGTAGTCCGGCCTTCCCTGTGCGGCGATGAAATCGGTGACAGCCTTGATCTCGGGCTCGGTCACCAACGCCCCATGCACACGCGACAATCTCTCCCCAGGGTGGAGCAGAAGCATATCACCCTTGCCCAGAAGCTGCTCTGCTCCCTGCGAATCAAGGATCGTCCTCGAGTCGATTTTCGAAAAAACCTTGAACGATATCCGTGCAGGGAAATTTGCCTTAATCAGCCCGGTGATGACATCAACCGAGGGCCTCTGCGTCGCAATAATAAGATGGATCCCCGCGGCCCGGGCCATCTGGGCCAGCCGTGCAATGGAATCTTCAACTTCTTTTGAAGATGAGAACATCAGATCTGCCAGCTCATCGATGAAGACAACTATATACGGCAGATGCTCTTCTTCGGACACCTGGCTGTTGAAACCGTCGATATTCCGTGCTCCTTTTTCAGCAAGCAGGCGATATCGCCTCTCCATCTCGAATACCATCTTGCGAAGCGCCTCGGCAGCGCTCCTGGGATTGGTGATAATGGGAGAGATGAGATGCGGTATGTTTTCATAGATAGAAAGTTCGAGCAGCTTGGGGTCGATCATCAGCATCTTCACCTCCCGCGGGGTTGCCTTGTAGAGAATGCTCATGACCATAGAGTTGATAGAGACACTTTTCCCGGCACCGGTTGCACCGGCCACCAGAAGGTGGGGCATCTTTGCAAGATCGGCAACTATGGGGTTGCCGGAAATATTCTTCCCGAGCGCAAGCGTCAGCTTCGACTCATTCTTCGAGAACGTTTCAGATGCGAGAATGTCCCTGAGCGAGACGATTGCCCTCTTTTTATTCGGCACCTCGATGCCGATAGTTGCCTTGCCGGGAATCGGCGATACGCGGATACTCTGCGCCTTCAGGGCGAGAGCAAGATCGTCGGCGAGCGACACCACACGGTTGATCTTGATACCAGGGGCAGGCTCGAATTCATACAGGGTCACCACCGGTCCCTGATCAATGCGGGTGATCGTTCCGTTTACATCAAAGTCAGCCAGCTTCGTCTTGAGATTTGCAGAATTGGTCCGGATATCTTCATCCGTATCGCGCACTGAAGACAGGTCATAGACAGTCAAGAAATCAAGAGAAGGGAGCAGGTAGCCGTCTTTCGTGCCGGACTTCGGCTGCACCTGAGGCCGCTGCTTCGGCTGATGCCGCTCAGCAGATCTGGTAATCGGCGGCAGGTCATCAAACAGCGGGAGCAGAGGAGGGTCTGGCTCTTTCTGCAGAGAACTACTGACGATAGCATCATTTTCAATTATGCCTTTCGCCGCACGAGGAGCGCCAGAGGATTCCCTTTCCGGTCGCGCCGGTTCAATTTTTGGCAACGTCAGAGAGGTCAAAGAGACCGGGCTTATCAGTAGTATCGATGAGACAAAGGCCGACAGGCAAAAAAGATAGGCGCCAAGCTGTGACAGATACTGATCAAGAAAGGTAGCGCAGTAATATCCGATCAGTCCTCCTGGTTTTATCCCTAAATGCAGATTGAAGGTATCGCCGACCAGCGCGAGCATAACAGACGAGGACAGGAACAGCAAAGCAAAACCTGCAAAGGGTGAGCTGACCTGCTCCCTGACAAGCAGCCGGCGCACGGCGAGCACCAGTATAAGTACCGGGAGCCCGTAACCAGGATAACCTGCAAAAGAAATGATGAGATCCGACAGATAGGCACCAGCCACCCCGCCGTAATTCCGAACCGGGATTATGCTGAAGGTAAATAATGACGGGTCCCATGGGTAATACGTGTACAGGCTTACGCCGAGGTAGATGCTCCCCAGGGTTGCTGCAACCGTCAGTATCTCTTCGCGGGTCTTTTTCAGCTTCTCAGCCATTCATCATTATAGCAACTGGGCATGCAAATCCGGAACAGCCGGAATGGAAGACCCGCTGTCTGCCGCACGATCTCATGTCTTACGCCTGTCTATTTCTGCCATGCCCTCGGAGGCCCGGTTCTGGCCGGGAGCAATTTTGAGGGCTTTTTCAAAATAACCCTTCGCCTGCGTCTGAAACCCCATCAGCAGCAAGACAGCCCCGAGCTCAGTGTAATACTCTGCATTGAGAGGATCAAGCCCGAGTGCGCGTTCAAATGCCTTGGTCGCCGGCTTCATCCTGTTCTGTTGTAGAAGGGCCATCCCATAAAAATAGTGATATTCGGCTACGTTGCTCTCATAATAGGCCGCATGTCCGAAGAGGCGCTCTGCCTGGTTAAAATTCCCGCTTCCGAAAACATCCTTGCCCTCTTCAAACTTTTGCCGGGCCTGCTTCTGGACGTCAGGCTTTACTGCCTCTTTCTCATTCTTTCTTTCGTCATACTCACTCCGCTTGTCAGGGTCGGAGAGGATCGCATACGCCTCATAAATACAGGAAAAAATATCACTGAGCTTCCCCTTGAGCGAATCATCGGAAAGGCTAAAATGTATATCAGGATGATACCTCTTTGCCGCGCGATAATATGCCTTTTTTATCTCTCCAAGCGTTGCCGTCTCACTGATTTCAAGCATCCCGTAATACCCCAGTTGTCTATAGGTATCATGCATGGTATGTATTTCTCCAGAATTCGGGATTTCAAGACCTCCCGTCATCTCCACTACGGCTTCAGGAGAGGCCTCTCCGTGAACAGCCTTAGCTACCAGGATCCGGGCGCAGAAAAGAGCATATAATGTCCTGACAGCCTCGTTTTCGCTCATCTTCGAGGCCTCTATAATCTCTCCAACAGTCTTCTTGTCGTCCAGCAAAGAGACTAGATACCTGCCGCCACTGTCCAGGGATATATCCTGGAAAAGGTCTTCTGATCCAGAAGACAGCGCGACAACACTATTCATATCCGGAAGTTCGGCGCGCATATCCCGGCTGATGTTATCCATCCGCATGATTCCGTAGTAGATCAGGTTTGCCGGAGACAGTTTTAACGTTATCATCACGTCCGGCGGCAGAGGCATCTCCTTAAACTCAAAACGTCCGTTGTCCAGGGTAAACAGGCCCAGAATGATCTGCTCGACCTGACGCCTGACTACCGGCACCAATTCCTGAGGCTTGAGATATCCGAGTTTTACCAACGCAACCACCTGCTTCATCCCGGTCTTTCGTATCTCTTCAACAGTCTTGTCAAACTGTTCCTGGGTGATCTTGCCCTCCTTCAGCAACAAGTGGCCGAGACGGTCTTCGTGCTGGTTCGAGGCTGAAAAGATAATGTCCCCGTCGCGGATGTATACCTTCTTAATGACCGTGCCGTATTGAATCGTTAGAATGCCGGTCTTTCTGTTACGGTGCAGTCCTATCAGCGTATCGGAGAACCTGAAGTCATTAATCAGTCCATGGATCAGTCTCGAAGAATTTTCCCTGGTCCTGATGCCCAGCCGGAGACCCGTATCGTTGATGCACGACCATGCAACCTCGCCGTTCGCGGCGATTTCAGAATCGTGCAGCGTCAAGTTGATGATGTCTCCCTTGCTAATCAACGCCGATCCTTCAACCAGGACCCCTACGCCATCTAGTGAATAGTCGAGCATCTTCGCCGCGATCGTGCCGTTCCTGAAGGTGATCGGGCAATCACCTGTCTTACGATATCTTCTGAATCTTCTTTTGTCCTTGTCAACCATACTATCAGTGTACTCTCCTGTTAACTCCACTGCAAGGTGACCGCTGTCGGATTTCGGATTAATGAAGAAAAGGAATGCGGACAAGGAGCAGGAAACCGTTCAAGCTCAAGAGACTCCCGCAGAAGGCTGAACAGAGCGCCATATAAAAAATCTGATGGGAACCCGCCAGGATCGAGATTGAGGAAAGAACAATCGAGATCTGAATAAGCACCTCAGCATAATCGAAATAAGGGTCCTTGTTCTTATTAACATCCCTCTCGGTTTCCAGTTTTTTTGCCTCTTCCTCGATCTTCTTTTTTTCTTTCCCATACCTATTTTCCTCCTCACCCAATTTCGTAATGGTATCAGAGTAATGCTGCACAAGTTCAGGAGACATGGACCTCTTTTTTTCGAGGAGATTCGTTTCAAACTGCATCTTCTGAAGTTTGTAGAGATGCTCTCTCATCACCTTCGATTGATAAAACGCCCATTGGTCAGAGGACTGCTGCTGTGCTAGTAGCATCTCTTTCATCGCATTGTTGCCCCCGAGTGACGTGATCGCGAGGACCACCGCAAAGATGGCCGTCATCAGGGCAACTCTTTTCGTAAATGTCTTGCTTTTCAGCTCTTCGAGTTCTTTAGTATCCGGCAGTTCTATTTCAGCCATGAGCATCCCTCCTGTATCTGTTTATTACCAAAAAGATCTATAAAGATATATGATATCACAATTATAGGCAAAGAACGTTTACGACGGCACTGTCGTCTGCAACGCGGCAGGATCAGGGAAAGGTCAGAAAAAGATCATGGACAACCGGAAAAAAGTACCCGAAATCTTAAAGAGACTGAAGAAACAGCACCCGGTCCCTCGGACAGCCCTGAATTTCAGTACCCCCTTTGAGCTGCTCGTTGCCACGGTGCTCTCTGCGCAGACAACCGACGCCCAGGTAAACAGCGTCACGCCTGCTCTTTTCAGAAAATACCAAACAATCGGGGACTTCGCATCCGCCCCGCTCAGCGCCCTCCAGAAAGACCTCAGCTCGGTCAACTTTTTTAACAACAAGGCAAAGAACATACAGGCCGCGGCAAAGATGCTGCTGCAGGAATTTGAGGGCATACTGCCAAACACAATGGCGGAGATAACCCGTCTTCGCGGAGTCGCCCGGAAGACGGGCAATATACTTCTGTCAACGATCTATGGGGTCAACGAAGGAATAGCGGTCGACACACATGTCCGCAGGCTATCGCAGAGACTGGGGCTCTCACACAATGAGGACCCGGTCAAAATTGAACGCGACCTGATGGCGCTGGCCCCCCGGAAAGACTGGGCAGACCTCTCGCATCTGCTCATTATTCACGGCAGGCTCATCTGCAATGCGCGAAAGCCGAAGCATGCGGAATGTATTCTCAAAGACCTTTGCCCATCAAAGGACATATAGGAAAGAGGCTATCTGATTTTAAACTGATGGACTGAAATTCACTCGGGTAAATAGCAGCTATTCAAACAAGGCCCGTACAAACTCCAGCGGGACGAAGTCCTGCAGGTCATCAACCCCTTCGCCGACACCGATTAGTTTTACCGGTATGTTCAGATCTTTCTTGATGGCAAAAACAATCCCGCCCTTCGCGGTCCCGTCAAGCTTTGTCAGGGCGATACCGGTAATTCCGACAGCCTCGTTGAACATCTCCGCTTGTCTCAGGGCATTCTGGCCGTTGGTTGCATCGATAACGAGTAGAACCTCATGCGGCGAACCGGGCATTGCCTTGCCGCATACCCGTTTAATCTTCTTCAGTTCTTCCATAAGCGAGTTCTTCGTATGAAGCCGGCCTGCCGTATCGATAATGACGACATCAACACCCCTTGCGCGGGCAGCCTCAACCGCATCAAATATAACAGCCGAAGGATCTGATCCGCTTTGGTGTTTGACAAGTTGCGCCCCGGCCCTGTCCGCCCATATCTCAAGCTGTTCGATGGCAGCAGCCCTGAAGGTGTCCCCGGCGGCAAGCAGTACTGAATGCCCCTGGTCCCTGAGCCTAGCAGCAAGTTTTCCGATGGTCGTCGTTTTGCCGGCCCCGTTAACGCCAACCGTCAGAATAACAAACGGCCTTTCCCCGAAAACGACCAGAGGCTGCGGAGTCCCGAGCATCTGTGTCATCTCTTTCTTCAGAAAATCCTTGACAAGAAACGAGTCCTTCATCTCACCCCTATCGACTTTCTCTTGCAGATGGCCGACAATCTCAGCCGCATTATTACCGCCTATATCTGATAGGATCAGTGTCTCTTCAAGCTCCTCCAGTGTTTCAGCATCAATTGCCCTGCCGGAGAAAATTGTTTCAACCTTCTCGACGAAATTCTTTTTTGTCTTGCTTAACCCCTGTTTGAGCCTGTCAAAAAAACCCATCCGGTCTCCTCATTAGATTCGAATATTGCGGCTTAGCATAACAGCTCCCGCAGATACTTTCAAATCTATCCCTTGATCCTACCCAGCGATGGCGATGGTAAAGGGCGACTCCGCCGGCGTCCTGTTGCTAAACCTCGAAACATAGCGGTAAGATAAAACATGCGTTTATCGACTCTCAGAAAGCTCCTACTCGTACTTATCCTCTGCTTGTTCTCGTTCAATCTCGCCCCGTCACATGGCAACGATGACCCGGCGAGGCTCGAGACGGACCGTGCAAAGCTCCTCTCTTATATGATTTTAAACGATCTCAACCGATACCATTTCTCCCGGAAGAAGGTCGATGTCGAACTCTCAAGGGCCGCCTTCAAGGTTTATCTGAAACAGCTCGATCCTCAAAAACGGTATCTTATAAAAGAAGATGTCGAAAAGCTGAACTCATTCGCAGCTCGGATCGGTGATGAGATGAAGGCGGGCACGGTGCAACTACCGGACGGGGTAGCGGAGATCATGAGTCAGCGAATCCCACAGGTCAGGGAGATGGTCCGCGAGATACTTTCGCAGGACTTCGACTTTTCAGGCAATGAAACAATCGAGACGGATTTCGATAAAATCGATTTCAGCACATCACTGACCGACCTTCGGGAGCGCTGGAGAATAACCCTGAAATACCAGACGCTCCAGCGGTATCTGAGTCTTCTTGAAGACGAAGCGGCTCTAAAAAAAGATGACAAGGTTGATCGTAAAAAAAAGACACCATCCGATCAGGACCTGCGGAAAACTGCCCGCGAAAAAATCCTGAAAAGTTATGAAACAAGCTTCACCCGCTTGACACAGGAAAAGCTGCGAGACCGCTACGACCGCTATTTCAATGCTTTCACCAAGGCATTCGATCCGCATACAGACTACATGCCGCCGATGGACAAGGAAGATTTCGATATTGGCATGAAGGGGCAGCTGGAAGGCATAGGCGCAACCCTTAAGGAAGAGGACGGCTATGTCAAGGTGGTGAGTATCGTGCCAGGAGGGCCTGCATTTATCCAGGGGTCGCTTCAGCCTGAAGACACAATTCTGAAAGTCCGCGAAGGAACAGGCGATCCAATAGAAATAACAGACATGAAACTCCGTGACGCCATCAACCATATACGTGGGAAAAAGGGAACTGAAGTGACACTCACGGTAAAGAAACCAGGAGGAGCCTTTGTAACAATGACGCTCGTCCGGGATGTTGTCCAGCTCGAAGATGGTTTTGTTAAAAGCCTTCTCCTGCACGATGAGAAGAGCGGAAAATCATTCGGATATATAAAGATCCCCTCATTTTATCGTGATTTTGAAAAGACACGGTTTGGCGGGTCGGGACGCAACTCAACGGATGATGTCAAAAAAGAGATGGATAAGTTTCATGAGGTAAAGATAAGCGGACTTGTCCTCGACCTGAGGAACAATGGGGGCGGTGCGCTGACCGATGCAGTGAAAACAGCCGGCCTTTTCATCAAGGACGGACCGGTAGTCCAGGCAAAGGGAATCGACGGCAAGATCTCGGTCCTGTCGAACGATGATCCGGACATCATCTTCGAGGGCCCGATCATCGTACTGGTCAACAAGTTTAGCGCTTCTGCTTCCGAGATCCTTGCCGGCGCGCTTCAGGACTATGGCCGTGCAATCATCATCGGTGGTGAACATACACACGGAAAGGGAACCGTACAGACTATCCTCGACCTCAACGAGGAGGTGTCCTTCCAGAATATGGATTACCTCAAGCCTCTCGGCGCCCTGAAACTGACAACGCAGAAGTTTTACCGGATAACCGGCGAGTCTACCCAGTATCGTGGCATAACCCCCGACATTGTCCTGCCTGACAGATTCACCAGTCTGAAGAGCGGCGAGCAGTATCTCGATAACGCACTTCCCTGGGACACGATCAGTGCAGTCCCCTACACAAAATGGCAAAACCCCGTGGTCCATATCTCGGCACTAAGGGAAAAAAGCGAACAAAGGGTTAAATTCAAAAAGGACTTTCTGGAAATCAGTGAGTTCAGCAGAATCACGACTGACGAGCAGAAGAAGTCCATGCGCTCCCTGAATATCGGCATAGCAAAGAAGGAGCTTGAAGAGACCCGCGCCATGAGAGAAAAAGAAAGCAAGGGTCTTCACGGGAGCCGCAGTGCTGACAAAAAGTCTACGCCGGCAATGTCGGCAGATGAGAAAAAGGAACTCTGGAACAAAGAGGTGAAAGAAGATGCCTATGTTGGCGAGGCGATCTCCGTGATCCTGGACCTTATTGCAGACCAGAAGAAGGTATCATCGCTGAACTGATTACTGCCGCAGGGTCCCTCGGATGAGGGCCCGGCGGCAGCATAGAATTAACTTTTATTGCAGCTTCAAAACATCGCCGCGCTTAAGCGGGCCATTCCCGGAGACCATATACCCTATCGAGAACTTTGACTGGACATCCTGCACTTCTACGGTCCCGAGCAACTTTTCGTCAGCGCCGAGCCTGAGCCCTGTGTCTGGGTCGACAAGATCTTCGCCGATAGAATAGGCATACATTTTGGTACCTGATCTGACATTCATATTCGAGCCGATGTTAATGTATATCTTCTTGCCTTCTATCTTGATTACCTTCGCTGTAAACGGAACGGTCTCCATAGTATCCACAATAAACTTTACCGCGTCTTCAATCGCCTGCCTCGTTGCCTGGCCTATAGGCGCATTCTTGAAAGAATCCGCACCAAAGTCTACAATACCGCGGGAAACCCCCACAGAGACTCCAGATGATTCAACCTTGCCGACTGCATTGTGAGACGTCAGAACCTGGCCACTCGTGGCATCTATCAGGCGGATATCGATCCCAACATGAGCATTCGATGACTTGCCTCCAATCCTGAAGCCGCCGATGCCGATACCGCCGCCGCCGCCAGACTCAGCCTGTTCGAATTCAGAGACAACGCCGCGCACAATGATCTGCGCTCCCAGTACCTGGCCGACCTTGGCAGCAGTCTCTTTCTTGATAACCCCCGTCTGCCCCAGTTCCTGTTCGCCCAGGACATCCTGGAGCGCCTGACGCTCAACAACCACAAAACGTCCGGTCTTGATAAGGGCCGTCGTCAACTGCTCTGCCATTCCATCACCGATATTCCAGCTGCCGTATGTACCCTGCACCTTGTTATCGAATTTTGTAACAGCCACCCTCTTCTTGGGCCCTGTATACGGTGCATAGACCGCTTCGGCCGGTGCAGACTTCTTTGATGGTCTGCTGTCGCTGTCCGACTGATCGCCTGACATCGGGTCGTACGCGTAAACAGGCATAGACAGACATGCAATGAGCAACAGCCATACTAAAGATAAAAACGATTTTTTCATACTCTTGTAAACCTCCTGAGAAATATTGGTGAATTATAATAAATAAGCTGCTCCATTCTTGCAACATCAGTTTCAGGTAAACGAGATGATTTCACCGTCCCGCTGCCTGCTCCAGGAACATCCTCCTGAACCCAATTCCAAGGGCTATCTCCACATCAACCGCTATCGTACCATCCGTCAGTTCACTTTCTTCAGCAACGCATGCCCCCTTGATAAAAGCATCGACCCTTGATTCAATGCTGTCGCTTTTCGTTTCAAAATCCTGTATCCAGGATTCAGACAGGATAGTCATGCCGTGGGCCTGCTCAGCAAATTTCTCAGCGCATCGACCTTTGCAGCGCGCAATGCCATCAACCGCGCTTGAGGAGGATTCACTGCATTCGGTGAAGGGATGCCCCTTCCTGTGACCTTCAACAATACCGGTCCCCAACGTTCATCGGGTTCGAGAGTCCCTTCGTAGAATTTTTTTATGAGATCAGGATTCGTCCTGACGGCAACAACCGAAGGTTTCCCTATCTCAACGATGCTCGTGCGTCCCGCAGGTACGATCATCTTCTTGTCAGGCGGCGCATTCACCTCGCTGAAGTCGACCCTGCCCTCAGTAACTGCGAGACCGGTTTTGTTGACTTCTACCCAGACTAGATACGACGTGCCCTGGGCAGCCGTCACTGCAGTCGGCGTCTTCACTTCAAAGCCCGACTTGCCGACAATCACATTCATGACTCCGTCGACGAGATTAAAGACCGAAACATTCATCTGGCGTTAAAGGAGCATGCCCCTTCATATCGACTCCACCTGTTCAATGACACTCACGTCATCAATTGCCGACGCAAGAGACGAGATGAGATCTATAATAACGACAAGGACCCTGAAAAGTTGATCGTTATTCCGTGCCTCACATTATTTTTTGCAGGCATATAATTTCACCGTTATATGTCAGGAGCTGTACAAACCCTTCCAACGCAACGTCTTAACGTGTTATTTATTAAGGATCGCCTTGATGTCAATCCGGTTTGGCGTTACATTTGTTGGTTCCAGTCTGAATCCGGTAAATTTTCTGGCGGCAAGTTCGTCGGCGATGTTGGTCGATTTTCCGCCATAATCAAGTGACAGTTCGGCAATGCCTCCTACAAAACTCCTCTGGTGTACTGCTTTGACGCCCTGGGTCTCCTTTTCAAGCATCTTCTTGATCGCGGCAAGATGACGGTATGAGACGAGCCCGCTTATCATAACGGTGATCTCCTGGGAGCGTCCATAGACCTCCCCACTCCACTGCTTCACGATCGCATCTATCAGCTCATCCGAGAGTTTTTCACTTGCCTCTTTAATTGCAAGTGCCCCACCCTGCATCTCATCGATATGGGCCTGTGCCCCTGTTGCACTCTTCGACGCTATGACCTTGGCCGTATCTGTCCGTATGACTCTGGCCTGCAGTGTCGCCTGAATTGACTGCATATTTGTTCCGTAAAGCTTACCGCCTGCATTTTTCGAAAAGGCCTTTCCCGTAATAACGACCTGAGCGCCGTATTTCAAACCTTCTGCCGCCGCTGCCTTATCGTCACCTTCGAGTATTCTGAGGGCTTTATCCCTTGTTATGTTTGCCTTTGCCGTATCCGGATCAACTACATTAAAACCAGCGTTGATAAATTTTTCCATCATTGTTGATTCTGCCTGTCCCACACTTTCTGATCCGGTTGTTCCGTAAAGGCCACCGACTTTTTCATCCATTATGATCATCACCTTCGGCTTCTCGACCATTACGTGGAGCAGTCCCAGCGCATTCAGATCGTTCGTAAGGTCAGCCCTGCCAATCTCCGCCTGTACTCTTACCCGATAGAGATCGCCTTCCGGCCCTTCCGAAAGGATTTTGTATTTTTCGATATAGCCGGATGTACGCGCCAGGATCTTGTCGTGGATCACCTTATAACTCTCGGTCATCGTATCGGAGGAGACCATGGTTCCAACCGCCTGTTCAACCGCTTTTCTCAAAGCGTCGTCAACAGCCTTGTCCCTGGCAATGACCTTGTTACCGCCGGTCATAGCAGCAAAACCATCAGCAGTAATCATCTCGCCCGCCATGCCGGCTGATACCAGAACCCACAATGAAATGGCCAGGATGCCAAAGAAGATACCTGGCGTTCTGTTGAAGCTCCGCTTCATGGGAATATTCTCCTGAACTCATAACCGAGAGTTATCTCCATCTCCACCTCAACGCCGCCATCGCTCAGGTACTTCGTATCGATGACCTTTGCCCCCTTAATGAAAGCATTGACTTTCGCTTTAATCGTATCATTCTGGGTTATAAAGTCCTTGACCGTAGTGCGGGATTTGATGGTGACACCATAGGCCTGCTCCAGCAGGTTACGCATAGCGTCAACCTTTGCGGCGCGTTCAGCCATGAGCCGCGCCTGGGCCTGATTAACGGCACTGGCCGGAGGAGCACCGCCGCCCTTGGCCGTTACCTTGATCGGTACCCATTCCCCTTCCGGCGAAGGTGCATCGTATGCCGGGCCAACTTCTCCATACGGACGGTCTTCCCGCACTTCATACGTCTGGCATCCCGCCAGCGCAAATGCAATCACTATCAGCATCCCTGCAAGAACTGTTTTCCTCATTAAATGCCTCCTGTTATAGCGTTAAATTAATCTCTGATCAGTCCGGAAATATTTTCTGGAGCGGCTCAACATCTATCTCGACCTCGACCTCATAACTTCCGTCGCCCAGCGCCCGCTCTGAGACAACTCTCGCCCCACGAACAAAGGCATTGACACGGGCCTTCATATCATCGCTCTGTGTTACAAAGTCCCTCACGGTTGTTTTCGATTTGAGCGTCACGCCATAAACCTGCTCGAGAAGGTTGCGCAAGGCATCTATCTTCGCTGCCCGCTTGCCCATAAGGGTTTTTTCAGCAGGCGACATGGAAGGGTCCTGCGGTTCGACGCCATTGCCTTTTGCCCTGATGACATCATTTATCGGTGGAGGAGGCATCGGTGCATAACCTTGGGCTGGTTCACCGCCTGGAGGTGCACCGTAGCCGACCGCAGTAAAGACCTGCTGATCATAGAGCAACCGACGGCCCAGTATGTCCTCAACTCGGCCAAGAGTTATTTCAACGGTAACCTCTGCAGTGCCATCCGGTTTCTCAACATAATCAACCTCCCGGACGCCCTGAATCACGGTGGCAAGCCTCGCTCTTATAGTGTCAGACTCTGTGATGAAATCCTTGACCTTGGTCTTAGAATTGATCTTAACACCATAGATCATCTCTCCAAGATTGCGTAGCGCATCTGCCTTGGCGGCCCGCTTCGCCATGAGACGCTGCTGGGCGGTCAATTGTGCATCTGCAGTGGCCGTCAAGACCGAAGTCAGCAAAAGCACCACCGCAGCATACATACAAGCAGATATTACTCTCCTGGCTATTCTCTTCATCCTGACCTCCGTTGCTTTCTATTTATCGATCTTAACCAAATTACTGATAATGGAATACCACTCATCCCTACTGACCCGTTGCGGTCCTGCTGAACCTCCGGACTTATTAATCTCTGTCCGCACGGTCGACACAGTTATATTTTTTTTCGGGACCTTTGCCGTAATTCTGATCCCGCCATCCCCGAGATACTCCTCATTAACAATAGTAACCCCACGCACAAACCCGGACAGTTCCTGATACGTCACGTCTGCTGCATCACCCGATGACGGAGCAGGAGATGGTGAGGAAGGGGAAAGGGCATTGCGATAGGCATGGACTAGAGCAGCCCGCTTTGCCATCAGATGTGCCTGGGCTGCACTTTCCGCCCTGATCGGCGGATACCCGGTGCCCTGGACTGTAATTGTATCGTCTGCCATTTCTTCGGCCAGGCAGAGGCCATTAAACGAAATAAAGCAGAGGACAACGACCAGAGAGCATATTGACATGCAAGACCATCGGCGAAACATAATCATTATCGGTATCTAGCTGGACCGACGGCACCTGATGGAGGCGGCTCAGACTCATAGTATCGGTCGTATTCACGATGTCTCGGCGCCGGGCCGACTGCACCTGATGGTGGGGGGCCCGGATCATACGATGGATCAGGCGGGGGCGGAGGTTCGTAATAACCCGGTGCCGGACCAACGGCCCCTGTTGGCGGAGGGCTATACTCATAACAGCCTGTCAGGGAAACACCCATACAGACAAACAGCAGCAACATGAATATCCTTTTTTTCAAGTCTTCTCCCCATATCTTGTTTTTTTATAATGTAACAGGGAAAGTGCGGCAAGTCAACGGAAAAACCTTCCCTAATCACATCAAATCAACAAATAGAAACGATGCGGCAATGGCACGCGAGCAGTTCAGCGACATGCTATACTGGTACGCCGCATTTTCGGCTTTAGGATCGGGGATGAGCACATATACTATTGTCGAGCGATTTACAATTAAGCAGATGGTGGGTGACTCCCGTCGAGGTGTGTTCAGGCTCTCGGGTGGTACTTATTGAATACTTTTTTGATACGGTCGGTCGTTACTTTCGTATAGATCTGAGTTGTGGAGATATCGGAATGTCCGAGCATTTTCTGGACCGACCTGAGGTCGGCCCCGCCCTCTAGCAAGTGTGTAGCAAAGCAGTGGCGCACTGTATGGGGGGAAAGTTCAATGCCGATCTGCCGTCCGACAGCTTTGATCGTCTGCCAGAACCGTTGCCGGGTCATGGGCCTGCCGGAGGCGGTCACAAACAAATAGGGGGACTGCTTCTTTTTGATTATCACCGGTCGCTCCTCCTGAACATACCCTTTGATTCTCACAAGAGCCCTGCCATTCACCGGCACCACCCGCTCCTTATCTCCCTTTCCGATCACACGGATGAACCCTGCCTCAAAATTAATATCACCGAGTTTGATCCCTATCAACTCGCTCACCCGAAGCCCTGATGAGTAGAGCAGCTCAATCATCGATGCGTCTCTCCTGACCGAGCGTCCGGAATGTTTTGCGCCAAGGAGGGCACTGATATCGTCAAAACTGAGGGCCTTTGGGACCCTCTCCCATTTCTTCGGCAACTGAACGGTCTCGGCAGGATCGTTGTCTCTGATCTTCTCTATCATCAGATATTTATAAAACGCCTTTATGGATGATATATACCGGCAGATGCTCGAGAGGGCATAACCGCCGGTCCTGAGCCGGTCTATAAAATCAACGATATTATGCGCGGAAGCATCGGACAAACTGCCGTTGTTTTCTTCCAGAAAAAGGGTAAATCTCCTCAGATCGGTCTCGTAAGATGAAAGGGTATTTTTCGAGAGACCTTTTTCTACTGACAGATAGGTGAGAAACGAATCAAGCAATGTCACCGGAAAGGTATTCCTCAATTCCTGTCGACTGTCTCAACCGGTCGTAAAAAATCGACGCAATATGCATCAGGTTTACGGTATCCTCCCGGTTATAGGCTATCAGGCGGTCAAGTGCATCGTGCGATCCTCTCCGGTATGCATCCCAGAGTTTAACGGCATCATACCCGTCAAGCCCCTGGACCGACTCATCCCGTATGATACCAAGAGACTGTTCAAGCTTTTTCAACCCGCCTTCAAGCCCCAGCCTCTTCGCAGCAAAACAGAGGTCGAAATGGGGGATATCGAACCTGACGCCGCTGAACGATCTGAGGATAAACGGCACATCAAAAGAAGCGCCATAAAAGGTGATCAAACACTTGTACCGGGAGAGTTCCTTATTCAGGGCTTCGGCATTGAGATTGTCGCCCCGGACCAGGGCCTTATATTCATGTCCATCGTAGAGTCCGATAACGGTAACGACCCCCCCGAAGTGGGGCTGAAATCCGTTCGTCTCAATATCAAGACAGACTGCCCCGTCCCTGAACGCTTCAAAAAGGCGCCAGTGCTCCCTCCGCTTCATGCGAGAGGAAAAATACCCTGCGTTCCGAGCTAGCAGTTCCTTGTCATCCCTCGTGAGTATCTGGTCATAAAAAGACTTACGTTCAGAGTTAATACCTGGCAGGTTATTCGCATCCGTAAAATCATCCCAGGTGAGAATGCCCTCCCTCCAGAGTCTCTTCTCAGATTTTTCTCCGATGCCATCAAGAATACAAAATGTATTTTTTATCATGGTTAACCCTTCGAAACGGACACCAATCCGTTATGGAACCTGCAAGCAGCAAACGGCAAGCTGTTTCCCTAATGCTTTTATTATATATAATGCTATTATCTTATTGCTACAGACGACTCCTACGGGCCAATTTTCAGAGTACAAGCTCGTGCGGAGAGAACAAAATAAAGTCTGCAAAGCTATACAGCAGAAGACTATGACTACGCCAGAACGAAACCGATGAATTACAGCCCGTCGCAGACAGGGCGGGCAGCTTTTTTCTCTGTTATCACATCAGTCTTGATATGAAGCTCCCGGAGTTGCTTCGTCTCGACAACAGACGGCGCTCCCGACATCATGCAGAAGGCCTTTTGCGTCTTGGGGAAAGCGATAACATCACGAATTGACGATACCCCTGCCATCAACATAATCAACCTGTCAAGACCCAGCGCAATGCCGCCATGCGGCGGGGCGCCAAACTGAAGCGCATCAAGAAGAAAACCGAACTTCGACCGTGCATCTTCTTCAGCGATATTCAAGACCTCGAACATCCTGCTTTGCAGGTGCTGATTATGGATCCTGATACTGCCGCCGCCGATCTCAAACCCGTTCAAGACTATATCATACGCCTTGGCCTTCATTGAAGACAGCAGCCCTTTATCCGTGATATCTCCCGAAAACAACTTTTCTATATCTTCGTTCAGCGGCGAGGTGAACGGATGGTGCATAGCCTGGAACCTGCCCTCTTCATCATCCCACTCAAGGAGAGGAAAGTCAGTTATCCAGACAAATTCATATCCGGGCCTGATAAGGTTCAGGCGCTTGCCGAGTTCGAGCCGCATACGGCTGAGCACATCATTGACCACCTTCGGACGGTCGGCAACAAAGAGCATCATGTCACCTTCCTCAGCCTCAAGCCTCCTGGCCATAGCAGCCAGTACATCCTCAGGAAAAAACTTCGCAATGGGCGATTCAAAACCGTTTTTTACCTTGATCCAGGCAAGTCCTTTTGCTCCAAACGACTGTGCCTCGGCCGTAAGCGTATCGACATCCTTCCGGGAGAGGCCTGCCATGCCCTTGCCTAACAGGGCCTTGATCATGCCGCCCGACTGGAGGACATTGAGAAAGACTTTAAAAGTGCCCTTACCAGCGAGATCTGCCATGTCCTTTAATTCAAGGCCAAACCGCATGTCGGGCTTGTCATTGCCGAACCGCTCCATCGACTCCTGATAGCTCAGCCGTTGGAAAGGAATAGAAAGGTCAACAGCAAGAACCTCCTTAAAGACCTTCAGAAGCATGCCTTCCATAAGCCCTATAATATCGTCCTGATGGATAAACGACATTTCAAGGTCAACCTGCGTAAATTCAGGCTGCCGGTCTGCCCGGAGGTCTTCATCCCTGAAACACCTGACCACCTGAAAATACTTCTCCATTCCGGCTACCATGAGGATCTGCTTGAAGATCTGGGGAGACTGCGGAAGTGCGTAGAAGTGTCCGGGATTAAGCCGGCTCGGCACGAGATAGTCACGCGCCCCCTCAGGGGTCGACTTGGTCAGCATGGGGGTTTCGATCTCGATAAAACCCTTCTGATCGAGATAATCGCGCATCAGCTTCGTCGCGCGGTGGCGCATGATAAGATTCTGCTGCATCTCCGGCCGTCTGAGATCAAGGTACCGGTAGCGGAGTCTGAGCTGCTCGCCTGCATCCGCTGCCTCTTCCATGCTGTACGGCAGAGGAGAAGCTTCATTAAGGATATCGAGTCTCGTCACATAAAGTTCGACCTGTCCGGTCGGCAGGTTCGTATTTTCAGTGCCGTCGGGACGCCTGCTCACCTCTCCTGAAACCGAGATAACATACTCTGCCCGAAGATCATGGGCAGCCGTATGTGCAGAAGCATTCACCTCTGGACTGAAGACAATCTGGCAGATACCGCTCCGGTCCCTTAGGTCAATAAAAATAAGCCCCCCATGGTCGCGACGCCTGAATACCCAGCCTGCAACAGCAATGACTGATCCTATGTGACTGTCCCGGATCTCTCCGCACTCCTTATCGCGAAACATGCCGCCTCCTCATGCAAATACCTCGCTTCTGAGCATATCTATCTCTTCAGGCAGCATGCGCCTGATCATGCCAGGTTTCACGTCACCCATCTCAATGCCGTTTATGCGTATCCTCATCAGCCTGATCACCGGATGACCAACCTTCTCGAGCATCCGCCTGATCTGCCGCTTTTTACCTTCATAGATGACCATCTCGATCCAGGAGTTCTGGTCGGTCTTTCTTAAGAGTTTTACCTTGGCCGGTGCCGTCACCGCCCGGTCCAGCCGAATGCCCTTCCTAAGCCGGTCAAGATCCTCGGCCTCAAGTGTACCTTTTATCTTAACCAGATAGGTCTTAGGAATCTTTTTTGATGGATGGAGCACACCATGCGCAAGGTCGCCGTCATTCGTCAGGATCAAAAGCCCTTCCGAGTCATAATCAAGCCTGCCGACAGGATAGACACGCTCCCGGATCCCGCGAAGGAAATCCTGCACCGAAGGACGGCCTTCAGGATCTCCCAGGGACGTCACTACCCCGCGAGGTTTGTTGAAGACATAGTAGACCTTCTTTTCGGGCATGGTCAGGAGCTTGCCGTCCACTTTGACATGGTCCCGCGAAGGGTCTGCCTTCATCCCGATTACCGCAACTTTGCCATTGACCGTCACACGCCCCTCAATGATAAGTTCCTCGGCCTTCCGTCGGGATGCCATCCCCATCTCTGCAATAATCTTCTGTAGTCGTTGTTCCATAGGGTTTTTAGGATAACATAAATAAGAGGGTTATCTCATGAATCCGGTGTCTCCCAATCAAGAATGCATCCGCACCATCGTCTCTCACCGTTCAATCGAAAAGGTGTGTAGTGGCATTGTTTGACAGATCAGTTGACCAAACGATACCATTTATAATAGACTGATTTTGGAAAGGGGAATATATGAGTTACATCGATGGTAACCTGCTACATGGGGAGAAGGTGATCTACAGGACCCATCTTCACCCGGTGATTTTTCTGAAAGTCGTACTTTTTCTCGCCATGTCCCTGTTTTGTTTTATCCTTGCCGTTTTCACGCATGGCGCATTTGCCGTTTCCACGCTTGGAAGATCGATACCAGCGTCTGTAATTCTCGGTATCGTATCCGGAATCATCGGGGCCTTGCTCTTCATCCCGATAATTATCCGCCGCATCACCTCGGAGTTCGCAGTGACCAACAAAAGGGTCATCATCAAGGTGGGATTCATCAGAAGGACAAGCATAGAGACCCTGCTGACCAGGGTCGAGGGTATCGATGTAGACCAGAGTATCCTGGGGCGCATGCTTGGGTACGGCTCCATTATTGTGAGAGGTGTGGGCGGAAACAGGGAGCCGTTCACCCACATCCACCATCCTCTCGATTTCAGAAAAGCAGTGCAAGAGCAAATTGTCGAGTCCGAGTCCGGCAGGGTAAACAGCCTCGAAGCGATGGAGCCCGGCAAATAAGCATGCGATCAAATCGTTGAGCCGACGCGTCAGCACAACAGGGAGATAATCCTGCTGGTCGTTTCCTCAATCTGGAAGGCGTCTCAGAACCAAGCTTTTATGATATTTTTTTTGAATATCTAGGAATATTAATAGGTTATGAGCTGTTTCCCTATATTCATGCATCAGCGAACCAGTAGTAAACTGACTACCATATTCCTTGTATCACCCAACTGCATTCAGGACAGCGGCCTTTCCTGAGCCGATTTTCACCGATTCGGTAACCCACCCTGTGTATCAGCCGCGCCCTGCATGACGGACAGTAGGTATTCTCCCCGTCTTCTCCGGAGACATTGCCTACATAGACATATCGAAGACCAACAGCATATCCAATCTCAACCGCCTTTCTGAGACTTTCGAGGCTAGTGCTGGGCCGGTCCATCAGCTTATATGTCGGATGAAAGCCGCTCACGTGCCAGGGGATTGAGGGATCCACAGAAACAAGGAATGAAGCTATATCAGAAAGGTCCTTCTCGGAATCATTAAGTCCAGGGATGATCAGGGTCGTCACTTCGACCCACACGCCGAGCTCTTTCATAAGCCTTATAGTGTCCAGGACCGGGCTGAGCCGTGCACCGCAGATATCCCGGTAAAAGGTATCACTTCCCTTGAGGTCGATATTGTTCGCCGTCAGATAAGGAGCAATCATTTTTGTCGCCCCGGGACCTGTATACCCATTGCTCACAAAGACATTCTTCTTCCCTTTTTCGTGCGCAAGCCGGGCGCAGTCATAGGCAAACTCAAAAAAAATCGTCGGTTCGGTATAGGTATAGGAAATGCTTTCGCATCCATACCTCTCCGCCAGCGCCACCACATCCAGAGGTGTCATCTCAGTTCCCGGTACTTCAAACCTGCGTTCACGGGGATACTGGGAAATCTCATAGTTCTGGCAGTGTTTGCACCTGAAGTTACAGCCGACGGTAGCGATCGACAGTGATGTGGAACCCGGGAGCATATGAAAAATCGGCTTCTTCTCAATTGGGTCTATATTGTTGGAGATCACCTTTCCATATACCAGGGTGTATAGTGTCCCACCCTGATTCTCGCGTACTGCACAGATACCCCGCTGTCCAGCATGGATGAGGCAGGCATGTGCACAGAGATGACAACGGACGTCACTGCCTCCCTGCTCTTTCTCCCCAGGTATTTGTTCATAAAATAGGGCTTCCTTCATGAGTCCATTATAGCAGAGTTTGTTGCGCAGAAATATATCATGATAGAAGTTATAATGCGCTCCATACAATCGTTATTTTCTGAGCGCGGAAATCTTTTAATATGTTCTGGAGTTTTTCTTTTAGTTTGCTGCCTGATGAAAAAGTAATCGAGGATTCAAGGTATCATATTCTATTTTCCTGACTAACAAGCGCATAATCTTCCGTTTTGAGGGACTCGGGAGCTCCCTGACGCAGTCGTTCTTCTACCACGCGATTATCAGTGCTACGCCGATAAAAAGATTCCTTAATAACGTATCTCGACCTGAAGACTGCGAAGAGAAATGTCATGATGAACACATCAGAGGTGGAGTACTGGGCAAAAAGAATTAAAGAGAAGCAGCGGCTTTGTTGAGGCCGACATGCCAGGAGACCTGCACCGCAGATTTCTCAGCAGGTCTCACAGGAGAAAAAAAGGGAACTTTTGGATATACTGATTGTCCTTCAGAAAAATTCCCTGCTGACGACCGAAGAACTGGAAAAAAATCCATATGTTGGATTCCCTGAAGCTTTAATAAAGAGCCATCCGACTGAGACGCCAGGATGCAATGAATAAAAAAAAAGGACAGCACCGCTGTCCCTTTTTAAAAAAGACCTGACCGGTCTTAGCAACCGCGGGGGCTTCAGCCACCGCCGGAGAACATGCTGCTCATCTCCTGCGTGCTGAGAGACCCTGATAACTTCAGCTGCTTTTCACCACATTTGGGGCAAGGCTCATTTTGGATATCAAGATCAGTCTTGGCCACGGTTGCATAGTTACTTCCGCACTTCTGGCAGACACATTTACTATATGACATGTTCGATTCCTCCTTTTTGTACTGTTGCATTGTTGATTGATTGTAACCTATCTCATGCAGATTATGCAATATGGCGAATTGCCTCACAGAAAATCGAT
>PLXX01000059.1 GCA_003153275.1 Nitrospiraceae bacterium
CCCTGGCCTTGCGGCCTAGGATGGCGTATCCTGCGCTTAACATGATGAATCAGAGGGAACACGGATTCCTGAAGAGTTTAATGGAATTCAGGTCAATTTCTGCAAGAATCCGAGATATATGATATCAACTTTGGTATTCCCGCCAGCACCGAGAAACAGCCACGCGGCTCTAAAGCCCATGAAGGAGGGCGCGACTCTTATACCATTTCGGGTTCCAGAGGCTATATGGGCTACACTACGTCACTTCGATGCAACCTGTGCAATGAAAGACCACCTCTAAAGAGCAATAGGGCGATTGCCGAAGAGATCGGTAGACTGGCAACCTATTTTATTGAGCTAGTAAAAACATGTCCCAACAAGCAGTGCTAAAACCCTACGATTGATCTGAAGGTTAACAGGTCCCGTTACCGGCCCTACGGCAAGACAAAGGCCGGTTCGCAGCGATACTTGTGTAGACTATGTCAAAAAACTTTTAGTAGAGTAGAAAAAGAGAGACCTGGGGCATAAATCATAATAGTCTTCCATTTTATGATAAGAATAGTTTTGGAGAAACTAAACCATAAGAGAAGGAGGACAATATGAGTTTCTTCTGCTGCCGGCTTCCTGCCTTGTACCTCTGGTAAATTGCCTCAAGATACTCTCGTTTCGATCGTGAACTCATGAAAAACCATCCCTTTCAGTGCATGTTTTTTCGGTAACATGCATTATGAGTCAACGATCCTCTTTGTTCACGCCTCTCGGTAACATTTTTTATGAGTTAATTCGCGCTGCTCAAGGTGATCGCCGCGGTTATTAGACCGACCGAAGGCAGGATGCTCGTAAGCGGCAAGATCGTCCCTCTTATTGAGCTGTGTGCGGGATTTGATGATGAGCTGACCCGCGCGGAGAATATTTACCTCAATGCCTCGATCCTAGGCCTTTCAAGGGAGGAAATCGGTAGGATTTTCCCCCGGTTGTGGAATTCTCTGGGCTGCGGGACTTCATCTATACCCCCCTTAAGAGTTATTCCTTCGGGATGGTAGCGAGATTGCGTTTCTTTATCGCCACAGAGGTCGATCCCGATGTTCTGATCATCGATGAGGTATTGGCTGTGGGCGACGAGCATTTCAAAAAGAAGTGTAATCAGAGGATATCCGGTTTTCAGGGAAAAGGGGTCACGATGCTCTTCGTCACACACACAATATGGAAGAAATCAGAGAACTCTGCGGCAAGGGTGCTATGGCTCGAGCGAGGCTCGCCGAAGATGTGCGGAGACGCCGGTGAGGTTACCAAAGAGTAGCAGAGAATCATTTAGTAGTCTTCACACAGAGCATCAGACTTAACAAATCAACAAAAACAATATCTTTCGAGTAGTTATCTTAATATCCGGCACTCCTCTTTTTTTTCTCTCGAGGCTGCTGTTACCACTATTTTTTTTGCTTGCTTTAGCTATTTATATAGTTTATAATACATATATTTTATTTTTATAGTTAGAGGGGGGAACGTCAGTCTTAGCATCATAACATCTTAATTATCAAAGTATTTTTGTTATTATATTAGTTTCATTAAAAAAGCTTATTATAATAATTTCATTTTGTAAGACAAATCCTACAAAAAAAATGACTAAATCCGATTGTAACTTTCTTCCATATGTTATATATTTTAATAAGAAAGGGGGGAAAGCTTTTGGTAAAAGACTGGCGGTGTGATGACATCACAAAAACACGCAATACTAAAACATTCAATAAGGAGGAACAGAATTATGCGTAAACGAACATTCATATTTTTTATGTCCTTGCTGTTGGCAGTAGCTGCCATTCTCTGGGGAGTTGACCGAGGCTTGGCAGAAACTGACCGAGGCTCGGCAGTAACGCCAGCTGTTAGCGGCTCGCTCCAGAGCGGGCAAAATACAGATTACGAAAGACACCAACAGGCATTAGAACGTCTTGACGCGTCGATGAAGGCGCAGACATCTCACCCCTTGGCGCCGGCTCCGGAGTCTATGCCTCTAATGCCGACCGGGAAGACTACCCCGCCGTATTCGTCTAGAATTGTCAAACCGGCCGTTGCGATCAACCCGCTGTACCCGCCCGGAATCGGATTTAACCCGGCCGTCGACTACACAAAGCCCAACTTCAGCCAAAGCCCGAACATCAGGAAGTTCATTAACGGGCTGCCCGGCTTAGGTCTTAGTGGTTGTACCCAAACGGGACCTGGCACAGGAAATTGTAATGAAAACAACCTCGGACAATACATCCCCGTTGCCGTTCCAGACACGACAACGTTTCCGGGATCGGAATATTATGTGATCGGCGTGGGTCAGTATCAGAAGCAGATGAACACTGACCTGCCCGCCAGCGGAGCAACTCTCCGGGGCTATTACCAGATCAACGGTACTGACCACAGCCAGCAGCATCTGGGGCCGGCTGTCATAGCCCATACGTACAATCCCGTCATGCCTCCCGGGTATGTGAACCCATCAACCGGATTTACAAACGGAAAGCCGGTCCGCTTTAGGTTCGAAAACCATCTCGCTGTCAGCCCCGGAGATGCTCTTCCCCTGCCTGTGGACACTGTAGGTGTCATGGGCGCAGGAATGGGGCCCGTGGATCTGACAGGCGCCACTTGTGACTACGGGTCAGGTGCAATCTGCGCCAGTTACACGCAGAACCGGGCCGTCATTCACCTTCATGGCGGCAATACCCCATGGATCAGCGATGGCACACCCCACCAGTGGATCACTCCTGCTGGGGATTTGTCTCCCCTTAGGAAAGGCATGAGCTTCAATAACGTCCCCGACATGGTCAATACACCAGCAGGGGCACAACCAAATGTGGTAAATGGAGTGTCGGTTCCGTGCGCCGCCGCCAGCGTGGGCACGTGCTTCACGCCTACCCTTGGCGATGGCATTGGGACCCACTTTTATACAAACGAACAGAGCGCCAGGCTGATGTTTTTCCATGATCACGCATACGGCCTTACCCGCCTGAACGTCTATGACGGCATGGCTGCGCCCTATATTCTCGTCGACCAGGTCGAGGATGATCTGATCGATGGGACCAATAAATCGGGCGTCAACCCGACAGGTGCTAAGGTATTGCCTAACCTGGGCGGCTGCTTAGCAACCGCTTTAACTCCAGGGGCGTGCGCGTACCGCTATGGAATCCCCCTGGTCTTCCAGGACAAATCCTTCGTGAATGACACGACCACAGATAATATGCGGTCTCCGTCCTTTCCTTTGAACTACGTGGCCACCGCCCACACCGCAGACCCCCTGACCCCCCTGACCAACACAGACCCTCTCTGGGCAACTTATGTCGGGACCACTGGCGGAAACCTTTGGTTCCCCCACGAGTATATGCCGATCGAGAACGTCTTTGACCCGTCCGGGAACACTCCTAACGGGAGGTGGGACTATGCCCCCTTCATGATACCGCCGGGAATGCCTCTGAATCTCACCTTGCCCAGCCCGACCATCGTACCTGAGTCCTTCCTGGACACTGCAGTCGTCAACGGCACCGCCTTTCCCTACCTCAACCTGCCGGCGGATGCTGTGCGCTTCAGGATACTGAGTGCCGGCAACGACCGCTCATTTAACCTTCAGTTATATAATGCGGCTGTCGGCCCTGCTCTTGTCACATTCACGGGTGGCGGTTGCACAACGCAGCCTATAGCTTCGACATCAGTACATGGTGGTGTCGTCACCGGCATCACGATTTTAAGTTCGGGCAGCGGTTGTACCTCTGCTCCCACTGTGGCCATCTCGGATGTTGCCGGACACACTCCCACTTTAGCTGCGTCTGCCCCCACGGCAACGGTAGCGAATGGTGTGGTCACTGGTATCACGCTTTCTGCCCCTAACTTTGGCGGGACTGGATATCTGGCCGGTACGATATGCAAAGGAATTGGGACAGCGCAGCCTGCGGGTACCAATGTGGGTACCACTTGGGCTGGTCTCTGTACAGAAGTCTCAATGGTAGCAGCAGCCCCAAACCCGGCCTATCCAAGCTGGCCGATCGATGGAAGAGATGGAGGCGTGCCCAATCCGACTACGCAGGGCCCGGCCTGGATCCAGATCGGCAACGAAACAGGGTTACTGGCTCAAGTCGCGGTCTGGCCGCAGCAGCCGATTGATTACGAATATAATCGGCAGAACATCCCCTTCGGAGGCATAACCAGCCGCACGCTCTTTTTGATGCCTGCAATGCGCGCAGACGTCATTGTGGACTTATGGAAAGCCGGTGATGGCACGGCGTACCAGACTGGTGACATGCTCATCGTATACAACGATGCTCCTGCGCCCGCGCCGCTGTTCTGGACGATCAACGACTACTACACGGACGACCCGGACCAAAGAGGAGTAGGCGCTGCGCCCCCGACCCCGGCCGGTTTCGGTCCGAACACCCGGACGATGATGCAGATCCGGATCGCTGCGAACCATACTTCACCCCTTGACTACAGCGTGAAGGCAACACCCGGTTTCGACCGCTCTTCGCCTATTGGGTCCTTCCTGGCACCTAACCTCAATCCTCCGTTTGGCGCCACTTATACAAGTCTTCAAACGATATTGCCGAAGGCCTTCGCAGCAACACAGGATAAGCCTCTTGTGCCGCAGATGGCTTATAATGCAGCTTTCCCAAGCTTTGCGACAGTTGATACCTTTGCCCAAGCCTATATGGAGACGTTAAATTTAAGCGGCGTGGCTAAGCCCCTTAGCAGGATCATGACAGTGGGGGGCGGCAACAATTATACTACACCTCCTGTCGTCAATATTGTCAGTAGCGTGAGCAACTGTCCGGTACAGCCTACAGCAACGGCGGGGATTAATCCCGCAGGCGCCATTACGCTCTTGACAGCTGGCTCAGGTTACACCTCGCCTCCGACCGTTACTTTAGGCGCGCCTGGCGCCGGCGGTGTGCAGGCTACAGCCGTGGCAGACATATCAGCCGGTATCGTCAACTCTATCTCGATTGTGGAGCCGGGTTCCAACTACAGCACTACGGTGGCCCCCACATGCACCGTATCGGCCCCCCCCGCCCCCGGAGTTGCCGCTACATGCTCGGTTTTTGTAGCTACAGCCAACGTCGTTGGCTCTATCACGCTCACGAACCCGGGCTTATGTTTTGCTCAACCTGAAGTCTTCCTCGTGAATGCCTCGGGCATCTTTGGCGTGGGCGCTACGGCCACTGCCCTTGTTCAAGGGGCGCTGGTGATGACAGGTAAGAACTTGACAGAGGGCTTCGATCCGGACTATGGACGGATGGACATTAGGCTCGGCTCGACCCCCAACCCGCTCACGCCTAATATCGGCAACGGCTTTGCCGTCGGCGTAGAACGTTACATAGACCCACCGAACGAGTTTCTCAGCCAGGGACAAACAATCATCTGGCGCCTTACGCACTTAGGCGTTGACTCCCATGCCATGCACTTCCACCTGTTCAACCTGCAGGTCGTCAACCGTGTTGACTACACCAACGTCGTAAAGCCGCCTTATTTAGACGAACTCGGCTGGAGGGAAGTCATCAGGACGAACCCGATGGAAGACATCATCGTGGCGATTCAACCGAAATCATTTGTGTTGCCATTCCCGCTGCCCCAAAGCAACCGGCCGCTGGACGTGACGACGCCTTTGAATTCCACCACGAACTTCTTACCCGTGGCGCCGCCGGCAGGCATAGCGGCAGTGCCTCAAATCACCAACCTTATGACCAACTTCGGGTTTGAGTACGTGTGGCACTGCCACTTGCTGGGACACGAAGAAAACGACATGATGCGGCCGATGGTCTTGAATATCACACCGATTGCGTCGGCCTCAGCTCCTGCAGTCGCATGGAACCCGACTTTAGGCAAATACCATGTTGCCATACGAAATGCGAACAATACCGTGTCCATCGGTACTGCAAATGTGGACGGCGTAGTAAACAATGATTTTGTCCAACTGCCCTCAGGATCAACTTTGACTAACCCGTCAATCGCCTGGGACCCTACGCACAACAAGCTCATAGTCGCGTGGAAGGGGGCCGCTACCACAAACCTCTTTGTGGGGAGTCTGAATGCGGACGGCAGCGGATGGAGCGGAACTACCTCGTTTGCAGCGGGCACTACTGCCTCTCCTGCGATCGCCTGGAACCTTTCGACACAGAGGCTCAATTATGCGATTCTGGCCTCTGCTAACACAGTATGGGTCGGTGCTCTTAGCTTCAACGGTGTAGCCTTTACAAGCCCCAGTCAGGTCGCGCTTACCGGCGCTCCTATAGTCCCGATTGGTTCTGCTCCGGCAATCACGACTGCGACAACCGGAACGATTTATTTGGCTGCCAAGAGCACTGCAACCACTATAAACATCTATGTCGGCAGCGTGAGTTCGAGCCTTTCGGGATTCAGCGGATGGAAGAATTTGCCCGCTGGAACTACCGCAACTGCAGTTGGGGTTACCTTGAACGCTGCAGGAACCAGAGTCGAGGTGGTAAATAAGGGCAACGCTACTACTGGCGTCTTCGTGTCAGCCATTAACACCAACCTCTCAACAGGCTTTGTTCCTGGTATGCAAATTAATGGCGCAGTTTCAACGGATGTTCCAGCAGTCGGGATAGATCCGTTGCTGCCTCAACTTAACATCTTTACGCTTAATGGAGGCAACATTTCGGGATACACAACCCCTGCTCTCTAAAGAACTGACCTTTAGAAGTTAGGGAATAGGGAAGTTGCACGCCAAAGCCGCAGGGTAACCCCCTGCGGCTTTGGTTTCTTATTTTGAGATTGTTATTAAGGCGAACCATTTTGGTACTATATAATTAAGATAATACTTCAGGAGTGAATATAATGAGACGTCTGCTCTTTTATTTTTATTTTGTCATTGCCTTATCGCTAACCTTCCAGGTTTGTGAGGCCGTTGTCGTAAGCCCTGACCTTCAGGGAGTCTTGCAGGCTGCTCCATCGAACGAGGAGGTCCCTGTTATCATCAATCTTGCCGACAAGGTAGATATCAGCAAGATCACATTTGTCACTCCGAGCACTAATGAGGCAAATGTCAAAGCACTCAAGAGAAAAGTAATAGTCGATGCCCTCAAGACCAAGGCCGGCAATACGCACGGACCTCTCACGGCATTGCTCCAGGCCAGGGGCGGAAAGAAAATAGAACCTCTCTGGATAACAAATTCAATCGCAGTTACAGTCCCCGCGTCCGTAATAGGCGAGCTGATGAGCATGCCGGAGATAGAGAGCATAGTGCTCGATGCAGTCATCCAGGCGCCGCTTATAACATCGGCGGCGGCCGTCCCGCCGCAGTGGAACATCACGCAAATCAACGCGCCGGCCCTTTGGAGCGCAGGAATAGATGGGAGGGGTGCCGTAGTTGCCAGCTTCGATACAGGGGTCGATGTTAACCACCCGGACCTTAAATACAGATGGAGAGGGGGCTCCTGCAGCGCCCCTCCTTATTGTCCGAGCTGGTTTGATCCTTACAACAATACTACCCTTCCCTATGGCCTTCCAGCAACGGGAAAAACCTTCACGGAGTTAGACAGTATCCATGCCCATGGAACCATCACAATGGGCATCATGGTCGGGGGAGTTGCCAATCCTCTGGGCAATGCAATTGGAGTTGCGCCAGGGGCCCGATGGATATCAGCAAAGATATTCGACGACACCACAGGGAACTCTACTACGAGCGTTATCCTGCGTGCATTTCAGTGGGCCCTTTGTCCTGGCTGTGATCCTGCAAACCTAGGCTGTATCTGCGCACCTTCACCTGACGTGGTAAACAACTCATGGACAACAGGGCTACAAAATACATGTGACACCACTTTTGAGGCTGCAATATCAAACCTTACGATCGCGGGGATAGAGGTTGTTTTTGCGGCGGGGAATATGGTTATCACTACACCGCCTACTACTTCGTCGTCGAGCTTCAGCCCTGCCAATAATGCGGGCGTCTTCGCGGTCGGCGCAACCGACATCACGAATGTCATCGCGCCCTTCAGCGCCTTGGGACCTTCCGCCTGTTCTGACAGGATCACCAACTTCCCCAATGTAGTTGCCCCCGGCTCAGACATTTATTCATCAGTGCCGACGGGTGGTAATTTTACTGATTATGCGCCCTCCTTGTCAGGGACCTCCATATCAGCCCCCCATGTCTCAGGAGCAGCGGCTTTACTGGCAGATGCAATGCCTACGCTTACGCCTGCCCAGATCGAAACCGCCTTTGAGCAGTCGACCCTGACGCTTGGGTCTCCCAGACCAAACGATACATATGGATACGGCCTGCTGGATGCCAAAGCTGCTTATCAATACGCCTTTACAAATTTCGGCAAGGGGCTTGTCCCCCAGATCGCGGGCGTCCCTTCGTCTGTCTTTTTCATTAACTCAAGTTCCAATGCATTTACGTTAGTCATAGTGAATCAGGGTACCGCAGACCTCACGATCAGCGGGTTATCTTTTACCGGAACAAACTCGACAGAATTTGCCATAACGAGTGACACCTGTTCAGGCAATACAATAACTTCCCTATCAAACTGCAGCGTCAGCGTTACGTTCTCCCCCGGAGCACCGGGACCCAGAAGCGCCCAGTTGAGTATTGCATCCAATGTCGCGACCTTGAATGTCCCGTTGAGCGGCAACGATCCTATTGCGCGGGTCCAAGACGCTTCTTTTTTTCGTGGTCGTACTCTTGTTTCCGCACATGCAATAGTTGCAACGTATTCCGATATCCAGACGGCCTCTAATGATTGCAGCAACTGGGATATTATCCAAATGCAGGCGGGACCTTTACCTTTTCCCGAAAACCCCGTTTTCAACCTGCCTTTGGGCATTAGCGTGAACCTCCTGGGCGGCTATGATCCGGCGTTCGCCTCCCAAGCCGGGTTTACGACTATTAATGGGACACTTACCATCAGCAGAGGGACCGTAACCGTCGGCAATGTGATAGTGCATTGAGGGCACGCTGTGTAGTTTTAATTCTGTATCGCTCAGCTCAGAGTGCCTGAGTTCGGGGTTTTTCACATCATCGCCACGGGCTGCTGAATGCATCGCTTTTATCTCAGACCTGCGGAATGCGCCCAATCAGTTCCTTTGCGCTTTTCCGCATATAATGGCAGGTTCAATAGATAACCCAGTCGCTTTTCCTGACAAGTTCGGGGTTGGAACCCTTTGTGAGCTGGACGATATAGCACCCCTTCGAGGCATATCGCTGTCCGGGGCCGAAACTCAGACGTTCATATAAGGGGACCTTCTGATCCTTCATCATGGCAATGACGTCGAGAAAGTTGTCACGGTAATAATTGTCACGGTAATAATTTCCCTGCATATCCATGAGTGCCTGACTCAGCACCGTGATAATGGAATAGGTGCGCTTCAAAATCATCTCCGTATTGCCCTGACCCTTTGCCTTTCTCATGAAAGGTTCGATAGAAGCCCACTGTTGCTCAGCCTGCGGCAAGCGGAAAGGATACGTGATATAGGTAAACTCACGGACCTTTTCTTTTAATGTCCAGATATCCTTTCCAAGATAACCCGAAGAAACGAAAACCATTTCAGGCCTATTCTTGTCGGCGGCGAAGGTCTCCAACGGCCGTAAAACCCCGGGGCCGTCCCACAGGATAAGGACCGCGGGCTTTTCCTGAGCCGACACCCTCTGCAAGATCTCTTTGGTTAACAGTTGTCCTTCCTTCAGTGTGATCATCACCGGCGCCGGATGTCCCATATCGTGCCATGTTTTCTGAAACCCCGCTGAGAGTGCGAGGCCCTCACGTGAATCGCGAGCAATCTGGACAATCGACCTGCCGTTTATCTGTTCACCAATACTGTTGAGGTATCGGGCTGCGCCTTCTCCCTCCTGATAATATCCCTTCGAGAAGTATAAAGTGTACCAGTCGGTTTCGGAAACAACAGGAAAGTCAGTGAGCGGGAAAAGACTTGGTATGCCATTTGCCTCGCAGAAATCGTGGATGGGCTTCCATTCACCGGTTGTAATTCCGCCCAACAGGGCAAATGCCGGTTCCTTGCTGTTGTATTCCTCCAGTTGGCTGCGCCACGTCTCCGGAGGACCCTTCAGCAGCCAGACTGACAGAGTCCGGTATAGCCGAATGGATGGTGGAATCCCGGGAATTTGCATACTCGTTGGCACATTCCTATTGACGCCGATGAAGTAGTTCTCCAAAGGAACTAGCATGGCGTCACGATCTTCAGGGCTGACGTCTTCGGAGATGATGGTTGCAAATCGAAGCGTCCTATCTGAAACGCCGGGTGAAAATTGTGATGAGAGCGATTTGAGGTAGAAGACGAGAACTGCCATGTCCTTATCCTCAAGCAGATAGTGAGGCATGACATCGCTCATTACCCGCCCGGAGGGATCGACACCGCCACGAAGCGCTTCAGCCAATGACTTATCGGTATACGCCGGCCTCTCATGTTTGAAACCCCCGTAGAGGATTTTGAGCGGTTGAAAGAGATTGCGCCCGTTCGTAGGGGGCGTTGCAACACTACCCTCAATCGAGCCGATCCCGCTGCGCGCGTGGCAGCTTATACAGGTAAAGGCAGTTCCTGAGACAGGGATATCCCCTAAGACCACGGCCTGTATTGATTCTCCCGAAGGAAGGACGCCCCTTCGGTACATGTCTTCCCCTAGTTGGAGGACCTTCTCACAGCTGAATCCGCCGACTGTTTCAGAATTACCTTCCCCCGTTTCTGCCGGGCTCTGCCATGCAGGAACGAACACAAGAAAGGCGATAACGATAACTACTGACAACGACCTGAGTTTGCGCACCTCCTGCCGTCTCATTTCACGGCCGTCTTCCTATACTGTTCGACCAGATCAGCGGTCCTGATAAAACCATCGATCCTCGTCACGCCTGGTGTGTCATCCTCCAGATCGATCGACCTTCTGCCCTGTATCATCCCTGCACCTCCTTAAACGTATCTTTTTTTATTTTAACGCAAAAAAACGCCTTAGTGAACCAAAATATTTCCAATGTCAGTTAGGAATTAAAAGTGAACACCTGTAATATAGACCTCAAAAAGGAGGGCTATATTTTGGCGCAGGTTCATAAGAAGTTCACGGGTGATCAGGTCAAGGAACTGATAGTAAAATATTTGAGAAAAGAGGTGGGGAGAAAGTATCTTCAGGAGATACTCGGGATCAACAAGATAAGGTTTTTTGCCCTTGTGAAGGTCTATCGGGACAATCCCCTTCAATTCTCAATCCAATATCTCCGTAGAGGTAAAACTAGAGAGATACCCGAGGCGATCGAAGTCAATATTTTGAAAGGCTATCCATTGAAAGGAAACTCATAGAGGATAAGAATGTTCCTCTCCGCTCATGCAATTACAGCTATATCAAGGACCTATTGAAAAAGGAATATCGGCAGGCAGTATCTCTGCCGACAATCAAATGAACTACCTCGCAGCAGAGCTGACGAGGTACCGAGAAACGGCAAGGAAGTTTTATCCCGATGCAGAGCATCGAGGAATCCTTTGATTGACAGAGCCAGGAAGAATGACTTCTATCTCGAGAAGCCCAAAAGAACCGTCAATTGTCCCCTGCCGATCCCGGGTGTGCTTATAGGGATTTCTTCCTGTTCACTGATTACCGTCTTCTTTGAACTACCGTTTCGACTGTTGCCGCTGTTCTTTCCCTTTGCTTCGTGTTTTCCGTAACCGAGGTAATGCGTCAGCTCTCCCTGCATACACCGCTCCAACACCGCCTTCGTCAGCTGCTTCAGTAAGCCGTTCTTGCCAATGATATCCTCAGGGCTTTTATAGCCCTTGATCAGCTCATCTATGAGCTCATCATTGATCTCCATTTTCTGTCCTCCATTGGGATAGCTTTTTTATCCTTACCCTTTGAAGGCTATTTACACAAATTATTTTATACCCTCGAAGCTTACGTCAAGGTTTATTGCCTTATCGAAAGCCTTTGTCGCCTCTTCATTTCGTCCTAAAGCTCGAAGGCTTAATCCTTTGTAATACCAAGCATACGTCTCATCTCTATGGTTCAGGCCGAGGCTTATTGCCTTATCGAAAGCCTTTGTCGCTTCTGCATGTCGGCCTAAAGTTCGAAGGCTTGACCCGTTCGAATACCAGGCGGAGGCCTCATCTTCCTTCTTCAGGCCGAGGCTTATTGCCTTATCAAAAGCCTTTGTCGTCTCTTCCTGCCGGCCTAAAGTTCCAAAGCTGAATGCTTCAAAGTACCACGCATAAGCCTCATCTTCCTTCTTCAGGCCGAGGCTTATTGCCTTATCGAAAGCCTTTATCGCTTCTTCATGCCGACCCAAAGCTCGAAGGCTTGACCCGTTCGAATACCACGCATAAGCCTCAGCTTCCTTCTTCAGGCCGAGGCTTATTGCCTTATCGAAAGCCTTTGTCGCCTCTTCATGCCGGCCTAAAGCTCGAAGGCTTGACCCCTTCTCATACCACGCATAAGCCTCTAAATCCTTCCTAAGGCCGAGGCTTATCGCCTTATCGTACGCTTTTATCGCTTCTTCATGTCGGCCCAAACTTCCAAGACTTAACCCTTTCATAGTCCACGCCATAGCCTCATCTGCCCGCTGCAGGCCAAGACTTATTGCCTTATCGAATGCCGCTATCGCCTCTTCATATCTGCCGGTCTTACTTAAATCTACTGCCTTGTTATTCCAGTCTGCTGCATCGTCCGCTGAATAAGCTGGCGCAGTTGCTGAACCGAACAATATGAAAAAGGACAGCAAAAAATATGTCATTGCAATAAAATAGTCAGGGTTTTTTTTCATCACCGGACTCATCGTCTCGTTCACCGGACTGGTAACTTCATGAGAATTGAACAAAATCATTTCGTCCTCCTTAAAAGACCACTTCTTTTATCTTAACTAATTACCATAATTATAATATAAAAATTCACTTTGTCAATCATTGAGCCTGTCTCTGAGCCTGTCTTAAGCCTGTAACATCATTAAGCCTGAAAGGCTGAGTGGATCAAGTCCTATTTTCCAGGCGCGCACGAGCAGGGTCATCTATTGGCTATTTCTTTTATCTTAAAGGCAACGGTTCTATACTTTTGTCCATTGAACTCAAATTCATCTATTATCTGCATCCCCAGCTTAACCTGGTGGGCATGGAGGGAGCGAAGATTTTGTTCTGGCACAAAGGCAATGCCCACATCATATTGACCTTTCAATGTCTGGAGCATGATATTGGATAGTCCTTCCAAGATGCCGTTACCCCTATGTTGCTTGTCAATGCAGACAGGCCCATACACAAACAAAGAACAAGATGATAATGAAACATCTTCAAAAACAAAATCCTTCAGCCTTTTGAGCAGGTGTGCTATTAAGGGTGACCCAACAGCAAGTTCTATTGATTCCGCCATGAGGTATCCAATGATTTTCCTGCCCTGAATGGCAACAAAAATCCCAAGTTCACTGCTAATCTTGTGAAGCTGTTCTCTTGTGAACTCTATAGACAGAAATCCCTGCGATAAGTCCTCACCGCGGAGGGTGGTTAGTAGATTTTGATGCTGGAGCAGGAGAATGCCCTCAAAGTCAGCAGAAGTAGCTTTACGATATTGGATTATTTGCATTGGATAACTGTAACATTCGGCAAAATATTTCTTAAAGCTCTTCGTGTGGTCATGCAACTGCCATGCAACCAAATTTAGGGGGTTTTAGCAACTGAAATGCTTTAGAATCAAGAAGGTAGTTGGTCGGGGCGAGAGGATTCGAACCTCCGACCCCCTGCTCCCAAGGCAGGTGCGCTAGCCAGGCTGCGCTACGCCCCGAACTGTTTAATTTACAGAATCAACAGGAGGAATGTCAAATAGCCCGGAAATTCTTGGATCGCTTCTTTAAATTTTCATCCCGGCGGGTTATACTGTTAAGATAATTGCTGTTCGAGGTGACCTTTTATGTCATTCATTATTGTTGACGGCTACAACCTGATCGGCACCACGCATGGCAACCTTCAGGCGGAGAGAAACAGTCTGATCAGCCTTCTGGCTGCATATCATAAAACAAAGGGGCATGACATAACCGTTGTCTTTGACGGATGGCAGTCAGGCAGCCTTCGGGAGGAGACTGCGGTGATAGCCTCGGTCACTGTGATCTATTCCCGTCTCGGCGACAAGGCAGACCTCGTGATCAAGAGACTGATCGACAGCGCCAACAAGGAATTGATCATCATCACTTCAGACAGGGACATCATGGGACACGCCTGGGCGCACGGCTGCGTACCGGTTCCGTCTCATATCTTCGAACCGTTTTTGTCACGGACTAACAAGAATTTTTCTCCTGAGGCAGACCCGGACGACGAGGAAACATCAGAGCAGAAAAGGGGAAATCCGCGTATGCCCTCACGCAGGGAGAAGTCTCTAGCAAAGGTGCTCAAAAAGCTGTGATGCTGAAGATGCTCTTCACGCAGAGGCCTGCAGACCTCCTGAATTTACTCTTCCTGTTGTTCCTCACTTCTCTGGTCGTTTTGAGCCATGAGAGGATCGGAAATCCATCCCTCCTGATAGTCCTCTATTCAGTCTTAATCCTCCTGCAGGTGATAGTCATAAGAATAAAGGACAAAGGGACGGTTCTGAGACTGCTCCACAGGCTCATATTCCCAACCCTCTCAATACTGCTTATTTTTGATAGTTTTGAGAAGATCGTACATGACCTCAACCCGCGGGACATCGATGCACTGCTGATCAGAATAGACTATCGACTGCTCGGTATCTATCCAACGGTCGAACTTGAAAAGATCATGTCGCCGTTCCTGACTGACCTGCTTCAGCTCTCCTATACGAGCTATTACCTGATTCCGTTTGCTCTCGCAATAGCTCTATACAGAAAGAATAAAGAGGAATTTGACCGGGCGCTCTTCTTTGTCATGCTCTGTTTTTACCTCTCATACCTCGGCTACCTGCTTTTTCCGGCCCTCGGCCCGCGTTACACAATGGCTCATCTGCAGACCAGGGACCTTGAAGGATGGATTGCTACAGGGCATATCCAGGGTGTCCTCAATACACTTGAGGGCATTAAGCGGGATGCCTTTCCGAGTGGTCATACAGGGGTGGGACTGACCGTGCTGTATCTCGCATACCGGTATGAACGCCTGTTGTTCTTCGTCCTGCTGCCGGTGGTCGCGGCGCTGGTCTTCTCGACAGTCTATTGTAGGTATCATTATGTCGTCGATGTCCTGGGCGGCATTGCTCTGACGTTGCTAACGATAATCATCGGGGAGGTCATCTATGAGTGCCGCTCAAAAAGAATCAGTACTGGTCATTGAGGACGAAGGCAAGATTGCAGAGATCGTTCGTGCCTATCTCGAACGGGAAGGATATGCGGTAACGCTCGCGGCAACCGGCGAGGAGGCTCTTCGTCTTCTGAAAGACCGGTTTGACCTTGTGGTGCTCGACTTGATGCTGCCGGATATGCTAGGCGAGGACATCTGCAGTTTTATCCGCAAAAACTCCGACCTGCCGGTCATCATGCTTACGGCGAAGAGCGGAGAGGAGGAGCGCATACGGGGTCTGGGCATCGGCGCGGATGATTACGTCATAAAGCCCTTCAGCCCCCGCGAACTTGTAGCACGGGTGAAAGCGCTCCTGCGGAGGACGAACAAGACCAAGAAGAAGGTCTTCAGCTACAACATCGGAAGCCTGAAGATAAGTATAGATGATCGCGAAGTCTTTGTGCAGGGGAAACAGATGGTGCTGACGCCGACAGAGTTCAAAATCCTGACCGCCTTTGTCGAGAACCCCGGCAGGATTTTTTCAAGAGATCAGCTGGCAACCATAGCGCAGGGATTTGATTTTGAGGGCTATGACCGGACGATCGATGCCCACGTGAAAAATCTTCGTCACAAAATAGAAAAGGATTCAAAGGCCCCTGAGTTCATCAGGACCGTCTACGGAATAGGCTACCGTTTCAGCGGAATCATAGATGAGGACTAAGCTTTTCTTTGCCTTTTTTGCTGTTATTGCCGTTGCCCTCGTGTCAAACCTTATCTATGAGCGGCTGATAGTGAGGGATTTTGACGACTACGCCAGCGGGACCAGGGAGGACAAGCTATACTGGATACTGGCCTCGGTCGAAGGCAGCTACAGCAATGATCAGTGGGATCTCAGTGCGCTGCATGATACCGCCCACTGGGCGGTGATGCTCGGCTTTGATATCAGGGTGACCGACCTCAACGATCGTGAAGTGATGAGTTCAGAGCATGCCATGATCATGCTTTCGCCTGTCATGAAGCGAAAGATGCAGGGGATCGTCGATCTCGGATCGGCCTCCGGAGAATATGATTCCCATCCACTGTACAGTGAGGGCCGAGAGGTCGGCTCGATGCAGGTGAGGGACCTCGGCCGGCAGGGACCGATCACTGAAAAACAGCAGATGTTCAAACGCAAGGGAAGAGAGTTTCTCATAACGTCGTTTATTATTGCAGGGAGCAGCGCTGTGCTGCTCGCCCTGTTTTTCAGCCTCTTCCTCTCACAGCCACTCAGACGGATCAAAAAAGCCGTGGAAACCCTTGCACAGGGGGATTTTAGCACTAGGGTCGCTGCTGGTTCAGACGGGGATGAACTCGGGAAGCTTTCAGGCAGTTTTAATTTCATGGCAGAGGCACTCCAGCGGGAGGATGCGCTCAGAAAAAGGCTGACTTCGAATATTGCGCACGAATTGCGGACCCCGCTTACCGTTGCAAAGGCGAATGTCGAGGCGATGATCGACGGGGTGGTCGAAGACCGGCAGAAAGGGCTCGAGAATGTAAGGATCGAGATTGAACGACTGATAGGGCTGGTCGAGGGCATCGAAGACATAACCAAGGCCGAGGCGAGTTTCTTTACAAAAAACAGATATACACTGATAAATCTTGCCGAATTCCTTGAAAATGCCGTCACAAAGCTGACGCCCCTCGCCACTGAAAAAGGACTGTATATGAACCTCGATAGGAAGCAGGAGCTTGTCGTCCTGACCGATTCAGATAAACTTGAAAGGATTCTGCAGAATATACTAACCAACGCCATAAAAAATACATCATCCGGCGGGGTTACCGTTGCCTATGAAGCGGACAAAGAAATGTTCAGCATCGAAATCAGGGACACGGGAACCGGCATATCTGAAGAAAGAAAGGCACTGGTGTTCAAGAGGTTCTATCGAGGGGAAACGTCAAACGGTATTGGGCTCGGTCTTGCGATCGTCAGTGAACTGGTCGATGTCCTCGGAGGCAAAGTAGAGCTAAAGAGCACCGCGGGGGAAGGTTCGATCTTTACGGTCCGCCTCCCGCTCCAAGGGAAATAAGCGATGGACATCCCCTTCAGCAGAACGAAAAACGGCATCTGCATAGAGGTAAAGGTAGAGCCGCGATCTTCAAAAAAAGGCGTCTCAGGGGTCCTGGGCAATAAGCTGAAGGTGAAACTAAACGCTCCCCCGGTAGACGGTGCGGCAAACGAGCAGCTGATCGAGGTCCTGTCCGAGACATTCGGAATAAAGAAGGCTTCCATAAGAATCATCCGGGGACAGACATCAAAGCATAAGGTGATTGAGATCAGTGGAGCTATAACTAAGTTGATCTTTAGTGGATAATAATATACAATAGTACACATGGAAGACACACTAACAGTAACCGCAGCGGCGAAGCGTTTAGGCGTGACCGTCAAGTGCATGTAGAGGTGGGAACGGGAAGGCCGCTGATACCGGCAGGCCGCACCGCA
>PLXX01000132.1 GCA_003153275.1 Nitrospiraceae bacterium
CGGACAGTTTATGTGTTCTCTACAAGCCTCTGCTTCATACTTGACAATGGATGCAAAAGGTGATAGTTTTTAAATTAAGAACAGGATCAAGGCCTTATCGTATTACAAGAAGGAGGATGAATTATGCTCTGCTCACTGTCAAGGCTGGACAAGGAAAAAATCAAATCAATTGAGTCCGCAGAGAAGCAGATAGGGAAAACACTCCTGGCGTTCAGCTGCCATGACACTGCACCTGCCCATTTGACTCCGGAAGAAATCGCAATAATAGGCGAGACCGAGAAAAAACTGGGCGTTGTTCTGGTGGCGGTCAAATAATAAAAATCATCCTCGACGACTGATTCCCTATCTTGCAGCAGGTTATGGCTATGCCTCACCAGCATAGCCATGCTTTCTTATCGCCTCAGCACGATACGATAGGTGATCTGACCGTGGGAATGTTTCTGTGCCGGTATTGGGCATAAAACTCAAACACAAGAAATGTCATCATGGTTTCATCACCTGATAAAGCCCTCCCGTGATTCCTTTCAGATGTGTTGCGTCTTCAGGTCCCTCCCACAGAAAAATCAACCCTGCTTTCTCAAGCATATATCTTTTTAAACCCGTGTTTCTTGGCGGTTTGGACCATGGTCTGCAGGTTAATTGTCGGAGTTTGCGGGGGAATGCCACAGCAGGTCGTAAGGCCGTCTGTTCCCTTCTCAATGCACTCTATCACCGCCTTTTCGACCTCTGCAGGCTCCCCGAACAGTAAGACCCCATTCACATTAATGTTGCCGAACATGGCGGTGTTTTTTCCAACCGTCTGTTTGGCGTAAGCCATATCCACCATAGAGTCAATCGAGATACCCGGTGACACCTCCGCCATCCTTGTCAGAATCAGATCATTCTTCCCGCACATATGGAGGATTGTCGGAACTGAAAGGCTGAGGACAAGGCTCCGCGAGAATGGCTTGCCAAACTCGTCAAACTGTTTGGGACTAATCAGATCGCAGCCAGCCGTCGAATCGACGATCAAGACAACATCTGAGCCTGCCTCGACCTGGGCCTGGGCATACTTAACGCATACCTTACGGGCTTTCTCAATGAGTTCCAGGGCTGCGGCCGGTTTTTTCATCAGTTCGCGCATAAAAGGGTCTACCCCCCTGACCTGGGCAGCTACCGTAAAGGGACCAACAACCATCGAAATAACGGGTATGGTATCGGAAACTCTCTTTTTGAGAAGTTTGATCGCTTCGAGGACCACCGGCATCCTGCCGTCTTTATAGGGGTCAGGGTCCTTCACCCTGCTGAAGTCGCCCGTTTCTGATATGGCAGTTTCCTTCACAGGGGGTTGTATATCCAGGCCCTTGTTGCGGCCTGAGTGATACTCGAGCTCACATCCCATGGCTTCGGCTTCTATATTGATATCGAAGGGGACACGAACGCTCTCAAAGCCGATAACACTATGTGCCTCATAAGACAAGGTAGCCATAAGTTCCGCGTTGGAGTGCACTTCCGGCCAGTAAGCTCCGCATGATTTCATCAGCTCTATCGTCCCCGTATGTAACGGCTGGGCTACGGGTATCCGGTCTACGGGTTGATGGGCCAGGGTGGCGAGAAGTCTTTCCTTTGGTGACATGGTTTCTTTCATTCTATCTCCTTTTCAGGGTTCCGCATTCTCTCAATTAAGAAGAATGTAGCACAGATTAAATCTTACTTTAATAAAGATGCCTTCAGCCGACAAAAAAGGAGAGACTCACCCATCCCTCCTTTTGAATGGGCCTCTCCGGTCCCGGTTACCAGTTAAAGACCTTGTCCAGCTCTTCGTCTTTCTCCTCGAAAGTGACAGTGTGTGGGGCGATCTTCTCGGTCCCAAATAACCGAGGAAGCCGGTCAGTCTGAGAGGTAAAGCCTGCGCGCGCACACCAGAGAAACGTCCAGCTTATTTTTCTTCCTTCTCATCCGGATCGGCTATATGCGCAACAAATACCCTACGGGGACCGCCGTGAGTGTCCGTCGACCAGTCCTTCGGAGGCTGTATCTCGCGGAGTTTTTCGAGTTTGCCAAGTTGTTTCATCCTTTCAACGATCAGGGTCCAGGCGCAGTCGATCTGCTCGCTTACCTCGCATTTGCCTTTATTTGTGCCACCGCAAGGCCCATTCAGGAGCGACTTGGCGCAGCGAACAATGGGACAGATGCCGCCAGTAAGATGCAAAATGCAGTTGCCGCAGCCTCCGCACACTTCAGTAAAGACCCCCGCCCGCGGTACTGCCCCGTAAAAGGAGGTGTTGATCCCCGGATAGACCGGGATTGCACCGATGAGCCCAGTCAGGAAGTTGACCCCGACACCGCATGCAGTGGAGAGCACAAGGTCATAAGTCTTCACGTCTTCCATCAGCGGCTCAAAGAACTCGGGCTCGCAGTGGCGCTCAATTCCGGCGTGCTTCACCTCCATCTCCTTGCCCTCTTCAATGGCCTTTATCCGGATCATCGAGGCGATGATCTCCGCCTCCTTGGCGCCCCCTGCATGGCAGATGGACACGCAGGTGTTACACCCAAAGACAAGGACCCTTTTAAAATCCTTGACCATATCCCAAATCTCTTCAAACGGTTTCTGTGTTCCAACAATCACTGCGCTATCACTCCTTTATGGCCATCCCGAGATGAGCGATATCATCGTGCAAGAAGCTCTCAAGGCAGACATAACCAACAATGGTAGCTCCCGCTTCCAGGAGTTCCTCCCTAATTTCTGAGTCGATCAGGATTGCCGCATCCATCAAGCTACCTTGGCCTCCGCCTCTTCCTTGAGCTTCTTCAAAGAGGCTACCATCTCCAGCGCATCTTTCAGAGCGTTACTGGCGTCCTTGGCATAACCGTCAGCTCCCCACTTTTCAGCGATACCCTGTGATACGGGCGACCCCCCAATCATTATTCTCACATTCGGGTTTTTTGCTTTCAGGTCATCAATGACTTTTTTCATGCCTGTCATCGTTGTTGTCATCATCGCAGACAGACATACCAGGTCCGACTCTGTTCTCATCTGCTCTGCCACGAAATTATCCAGCGGAACGTCACGACCGAGGTCGTACACGGTAAAGCCGGCTACGTCAAACATCATTTTAACGATGTTTTTCCCTATGTCGTGCACATCACCTTCCACTGTCCCGATGACCACGGAGCCTTTCACCCCAAGGTCGATTTTTTTCACGTGGGGCCTTAATATTTCCAACCCTCTGTAAAGGGCGTCGGCACACATGAGTATTTCAGGCACAAAATACTCCTGAGCCTCAAAGAGTCTGCCCACCTCTTCCATTCCGTTCACGAGGCCATTAAATATGGCGTCATTGGCATCCATTCCCGCATCAAGGGCCTCTTGAGCAGCCTTCGCAGCCAACTCTTCGTCATACATAACAACCGCATTCCTCAGACTCTCAAGAATCTCCACTTTTTTTTCTTCTGTTGCCATTCTTCCTCCTCGTTTGTTCCTTTTCTTTTTCTAATATCCGTGCACTGTGACACCGGGCAACTGACCATACAACCCTTCGTTGCTTAACTTCAATTCATTCTAAAAGGATAAGACCATTCCAAACTACCTCCTTCACTGACGGGATATCGAAAGGAAGGCCGGCATTCTTTGCTATGCGGGCTACATCCATACCCACCGACTCCATAGACGGCCTCGACATAAATGGATGTCGACATTGGTCCTTTGAAAAAGGCCCCACACACGTCTTGCAGAGTTTACAAGGCCCCCCTATGAAGCCAACAGCATATCCAAATCCCATCATAAAGGCAGCCGACTCGACTTTATTTATTATTTTATGAAGTGGAATCGAAGAGGCATAAGCGTCGATTAGCGATCCATGCCCTTGGTTTTTCACGGGGGTCTCCACAGGATGAATAGTCTGTATGAGAATGGCAACCTCATACGCTCGAATAAGTTTCTTCATTCTTTCAACATCGGGAGCATAATAACACATAAGGTTTTTACGTAGATTTTCACAATGCGGAACCTCGCACTTAATTCTGATCCGATCGTCAATCACCACTTTACCAGCGGGAAAGACTGCCGCTCTACTGGCACCGTTTTTTAGAGCCAGGTCTTTAATTTCCCTATATTCTTTCTTTTTCATCGCTTTCATATTCCCGCCTTTTCTTATGCTCTATACTCTCTCGATGTTTTGAGAAATGTCCTAATATTTTCAAGGGGTACCTGATGAGGCAGATCACATGCCGGCATTGGCACGTACCCTCCTCCAGGTGCTGCAATAGCAATACATTTCAGCGTGGCATCTCTCACGGCTATGCTGTCTTTTTCGCCTAATACTGCTGTCGAAGAGACATTCCCTGCAAGAGAACATCGTCCGCGAAAGCCTTCTTTGGCCTTTTTCATGTCTACCATCGCATCCAGGCTCACGCAACTGGCTCCCGCAATACTTACGAGGTCCAACCTGTCACTCATCTCACCACACATATGGAGCAGACTCTTTATCCCTCTGGATTTCAGATTGGAGAAGATGGCTTTGAGGGGCGGCAAACCCATTTCTTCAAACTGCTTTCTTGAAATGAGACTCGCCGAACTCAAGGAATCAGCCATCGAGACCATCTGAATAGTATCATCATCCATTAAGGGTTTATAGAAACGAAGGACCATCTCTGTCGTGAACTCGCAGACTGCCTTAACAAAATTCTTGTCTTTAAAGATCGCTCTCATGAGTTGCTCTATGCCACAGAGTTGCCCTGCCAAAATAAAAGGGCCCCATGTTGTTGTCGTCACGACATACTTCTTTCCTACGTTCTTTGAGACAATCCTTGTTGCCTCTCTGATGTTGTTTAGAACAGGGTCAGTATCAATCTTTGATAGGTCAAGCTTTTCAAGATCAGTGATAGATCTCACTATCGGTTCCACATCAGGTGCTCCTACCTTTCTATAAGTAATAGGTGCTCCCAGTGCAGCCGGCAAGCAGTTATTAAGCCCAGAACCGACATAGACAATATCAGATTCCATTATATCAGCCATTTCGGTCTGTCTCTCAGCCATCCTGGCAGCGTTCTTTACCAGTTTCTCGGGCTCCTCTCCGTAATAATTGTAAGTCCATACGCCACCACCGAAAATAGTTGCTGGAAGTCTTGGAGTTTTCTTAAAATCAAGAGTTGATAATACTATCTCTTTTCCGTTCATGGCCTCACCTCCATGCAAGAGTCGTCACAGAGGAAAAGCATTGTAAGTTCTCTATGCACTGGCTCCCAAGATAGCCTTGAGGTCTGCATCCGGGGTGGTAATGGCCATTTTGAGAAAAGCGCATCCACCGTGTACTCATCGACTTCCCTGTCGGTCACCCCGGCTTTCCTGCCCTCAAGCGCAACCACCGAAAGTCCCTGCAGCGAATAGACAAGCAGGTCCTGGAGGTCCGATACTTCAGGAGTTTTTNNCTTTCACATTGATAGCAAAACATTTTATTTCCTCCTCACACCCTTTATCATCAGCAGACTGAGCAGATTACACGCTGTGTAGAGTGTGGGCATAGTCACCTCAAGTGAGGTGACTATGCTTTCCCATCAACTCATCTTCGACCCTCGTCCTCCGTTACCTTCTGTCGTTGATTCCCTTCGACGCCAGAACCATTCACTCTTTACTTGTAAACTCCATACGTTTTCGCAGCCTGCACGAGGGCCTTTATGTTCTCGGGCGGGATGCCGTGATGGATTTCACATCCGCCGGATAAAAGGTATCCACCTCCCGGCATACCTATCTCCAGACATTTCCTGGCTGCAGCCGTAACTTCTTCAGGAGTCCCGAACATCATGACGGCATCCGCCTTTGATACTCCGACGTTACCCGCAATGGCCACTTTTTTCCCGTATTTCTCCTTTGCCCATTTCAGGTCAACCGAGTCATGAAAAGCCACGCAGATCGGCTGGATTTCGTTTACTATCAAATCCAGGAAAGGAGTGGCATTCTCACACTGATGATAGATATAGGGCGCTCCGATGGCATCACGGATCTTCCTGTGGTAGGGAACTACGAATTCCGCATACTGGTCGACGCTGACCGCCTCATCAACCATCCCGCCCTCAACTGTAGCTATGGCAACAGCTCCGGCTTCGAGCATGGCTTTTGCAAAAGCGATCGATGTCTGGGTACAGAGCTCAAGCAGATCATGGATGAAAGACGATTTTTTGGCCATCTCTACATAAAGCCTCTTATAACGGCCCTCCAGAACATCAGCGACCGTGTCCGGAGGCCCGTTAACGAAACCGACAATGGGCACATCGGGATATTTTTTCTTCAGTCTCCTGATCACCTCCAGGATGACCGGCATCCTCCCGGCCTTGGTGGGGTCGGGGACATTTATTTTGTGGAGATCTGCAGGGGTCTTGACAGCCCAGTCGTTGACGACGCCCATGCGCATGCCGCCACCGCACTTGAGCATGTAATTCAACTTGGAGCCCAGGGCCTCACCCTCGACCCGAAAATCGATGGGCAGGAAGAAGTTGTCCGCCCCATACTCGGTATACTGCCTCTCTATTGACTGAAAGAGCTTCCTCGGATGGTTTAGCGCCTCCTCCCATGTATAGTCCAGTTCCACAAAGTCATGCTGGGCTGCACTCTGAAAATAAAGAGCGACAGGTACCCTATCCGATGGTTTAAACGTAAGAGCAGCAACAACGCGTTCTATTGGAGTCATTGTAGACATGTTTTCACCTCCTGTTTATTTTTTTACTTCTGATACTGCCCACTTCAGGGCGTCCTTTTCATTGTCACCATAGAAATCGGCTCCTATCTTCTTGCAGAAGTCCCAGGAAATAGGTCCTCCGCCAACAGCCACTTTGACCTTATCACGGAGACCTTCCTCCACGAGTCCCTCCAGCGTCCGTCTCATGCTCATCATTGTCGGTGTCATGAGGGTGGAAAGCATGAGAAAGTCGGGTTTATCCTCGGCTACCTTCTGGAGATAATCTTCAATAGGCACGTCGCGTCCCATGTCGATACAGACAAAACCATTCGCCTCAAGCACGATTTTCACAAGGTTCTTCCCGATGTCATGGACGTCTCCTTCAACAACACCGATCAGCACTTTGCCTCTGCCCTTTGATTCAACCTTCATCTTCGTCTTCAGTATATTAAAGGCCTCATAAAAGGCTTCTGAGCTGAGGAGCATCTGTGGCAGGTAGTACTCTTTCTTATCGTACTTTTCGCTGACGATCGCCATTGCAGGGATAAGCCCCTTTTCCGTTATGGTCAGCGGGTCGATATTCTCAGCCAAGCCCAGCGTTGCCAGTCTTCCAGCTTCGTCAATGTCACCTACAACGATAGCGTGATTAAGTTCTTCAAACATTTTTTCAGTCATTGTGTTACCTCCTCGTTGATACGACAGTTTATCCAGTTAACTGCTGTGCCATCTTCCTGTGCCCCTCTTGACCGTGTTACTCCTGTGCATATGGCAGACCGCCACGCTGATCAACATCTTCACCTTCCTACGCATCTCTTTGCATTGTCGCTCCTTTCTTTTTTATCAAGCAGATTTTTGGCCTGATCGAATGCGCGCTCCAGGATGTTGAGCGTCCCCTTGGTTTCCTCTATATAAAACCCGAAAATGTCCGCGAAATTCTTTGTTCCTGCACGGAGCGTTCCGATATCTCCGATGCCCGTGTCGACCATCAGAACCCGCTTGTAATCCGCTTTTTTGAAGACCCATTTGACCATGTCGATGTCTTTACAGTGGAGTTCTTTCACCAGCAGCGTGTCCCAGTGCTTGAGCCATCCGGGGGTTACAAACCACGTGCCTGCCTCACGACGAACCTGGTCAAGATACTTTTGGGTTCCGCCCAGCACTAGGCAAACGCAATCATCGATCGTGCTGCCGTCCTCATTCCGGGGCATGACGATCGGGCAGCGGAGATCGGACAGCTCTTCTTCGATGTTGAGGAGCACATTGCCGCACAGCCCATAGCCCAGGATGAGAACGTCACTCTTCTCACTAAGGACCCTGGCTTGTTCAGTTACGCCCTCTTTCAGCGTAGCCTTGTCCATGTGCAGACCGACACGCAGCATCGCAGTAAGCACCTCCAGATAGAGCGCCGGGTCGGGCCGGAAGTCGGCCACGTCCTTTATTACGGTCAACCTGTCTCCCATTAGCGCACGAAGAGCGGCAATGCTGTCTTTCCCGGGATCGCTCTCAACAAATGTAACTTTCCCGATATCCTTGTCTCTGCAAAGCATATGCGCCATTTCGTCTTCAAGAACTTCGCAGGTTAAAAGCCCGATTACCATGTCAGACTGCCTTGACCTTAATGGATTCGAACAGGAGACCGTTGGGACATTCTGATTCACAACGCCGGCAGGCAGTGCCATTACAAAGATCGGACCGGATTGTAAGGAGCTCGACCTCCCCGACTGTACCCACGCGAACAGCACCCTCAGGACATTCACTGAGACACTTACGACATTTTTCACCCAGACACCCGGAAGGGAAGTCAAGAGAGAGGTCGGTACCCACACTGTCAACGACGGTCAGACCCATAGGCCCGATTTCTATGATGTCCCTTTTTGCTATGTTAATAACCTCAGGGGACGGGTGAGGCTCAGGGAAGCTCTGAATGCCGTAGAGGGCAAGCATACTGCTCATCATATGCCCCGGCATTCCTTCATCCCAGTATGCCAGTTCACAGACATAGGCATTCTTGAAGACCTTCGAGTCCGCAAACATAATGTGTTTGGCGGTGATCGTATCGGCCACTTTCTGGAGCATGTCCAGAAGTTCCGGCCGCCTGACTATTTCAGTGGCAAGACACAGGCTCGTGTTCCCTGCCTGAATTATTCTGCCTGCTGAATTGGGGATGAGACCGACTTTCCGCGCCTTTAACGCGTCAACATAAGTGCCTGAGGCTCCCGTCATATATACTGTTTTCAGTTCCGTCAGCTTCACTCCGGACTCTTCAGCCAGTGTCATATGTCCGGCCCTTATGGCCCCTATGGCCTTCCCTGCCTCTTTTATATCGTGCTCCGTCAGGTAAATATTCTGACTCAGGTGCAGTCTTCCGTCAGGGGTATTGATCTTCGGGGGACCGACCAGCCCGCTGTCAATCCCTTCAGCGATCGCAGCAATAACGCCCGTACCTGTAATCCCTCGCGGCAGGCAGCTTGCGTCTCCTTCCACAACAACCACTCCATCCTCTATCCGGACGCTTGAACTGGAACGCGAGATAAGGTCCGAATCCAGTACACGAAGGTTCCAGACCCCGTTGACTGAAGATATGTCTGCAATCGCGCCCGGCTGGGCCAGCATGCCGCAGGAGACATGCTGGCCTTCCATGGCGGGGCCGGCCGCTGCCGAGCCTGTCAATATCTCGCCGCCGACCTTGATGGCCATTTCCGCATTGGTGCCGTAGTCCGTAACAATGGCCACTTCATCCCTGTCAAGAAGGCCGGTAATATACATCATGGCCAAGGCATCCGCCCCTATTTCATGCCTGACCGCAGGAGGCACAAAGAGTAGAGCCTTGTCGGAAAGTTCCAGTCCGATATCAGAAGCACGAATGATGCGGGCCGGTCTCTTGACAGCCTCAGTAATCCCCAGCTTCTTGAGCCCCCGTTTGCCGGCAAAGGCCAGGTCTCTGATTTCCATCTTCTGAAAGAGGGAAAGCTGGATGGGATTTCCGCAGATCGCTACACGTCCCACCTCTTTCAAGTCGATAGGGAGCGCGCGGATGACTTTATGTACAGCATTGAGGATCAGCTGGTGAGTAAGGTCATATCCCAGTTCAAGGCAGAAGTGAAGATGGTCCATGACATTTGCCCCCGGCAGAGGATGGCGGGTCGATATCGCAGTTGCGATGACGCTGCCATTCTCATCAATAGCCTGGGCCCGGAATCCGCTCGTCCCCAAATCTATTGAGAGTCCTTTCGTCATGTTATGCATATACCTTCTTAAACCCGTGCTTCTTGGCGGTTTGGACCATTGTTTGAAGATTGATTGTCGGGGTCTGAGGCGGAATACCGCAGCAGGTCGTAAGGCCGTCTGTTCCCTTTTCAATGCACTCTATCACTGCCTTTTCGACATCTGCAGGCTCTCCAAACAGCAAGACCCCGTTGACATTGATGTTTCCGAACATGGCGGTGTTTTTTCCGACCGTTTGCTTGGCGTAAGCCATATCCACCATAGAGTCAATCGAAATACCCGGCGCCACCTCAGCCATCCTTGTCAAAAGCAGATCATTCTTCCCGCATATATGGAGAATCGTCGGCACTGAAATACTGTCAGTAATGCTCCTGGAGAATGGCTTGGCAAACTCATCAAACTGTGTGGGGCTGATAAGGTCGCAGCTGGCAGAGGCATCGACAATCACGACAACATCCGCCCCTGCCTCGACCTGGGCCTGGGCGTACCTGACACAGACCTTCCGGCATTTCTCAATGAGCTCCAGGGCCAATGCCGGCTTCCTCATGATTTCGCGCATGAAGGCTTCTACACCCCTGAGCTGGGCCGCGACCATAAAGGGTCCAACCACCATAGAAATGACGGGTATGGTATCGGCAACTTTCTTCTTGAGGAGTTTGATCGCTTCGAGGACCACCGGCATCCTGCCGTCTTTGTAAGGGTCGGGATCCATCACTCTGCTGAAGTCGCCGGCCTCTGATATGGCAGGATCCTTCACCGGGGGTTGTATATCGAGGCCCTTGTTGCGGCCTGAGTGATACTCCAGCGTGCAGCCCATGGCTTCGGCCTCTATATTGATATCAAAAGGGACACGGACGCTCTCAAAGCCAATTATCCGGTGTGCCTCGTAAGACAGGGTAGCCATTAGCTCTGCGTTGGAGTGCACCTCCGGCCAGTAAGCACCGCTTGATTTCATCAGCTCTATCGTCCCCGTATGTAACGGCTGCGCTACAGCTATCCGGTCTACCGTTTGATGGGCCAGTGTGGCGAGAAGTCTTTCCTTTGCTGACATCGTCTCTTTCATGCTATCTCCTTTTCAGGGTTCCGGCTTCTCTCCATCGGGAGATGAAGGAGCAAGGTAACCCTTTTACCTTGTTGTTAAGCGTTTTTATGATCACAAAAAAGGTGATCATCCTCTTACCTGTGTCCTGCAGCTGTTTATATCACTTTCACCCTGCCCCTGAGGCATTCCCGGCATAAGATTGATCTTTCCTGTCATGGCACAAAGGTAGCCCGCGCCCGTAAACGGAACAAAATCTGCGATAGGCAGACTGTATTTTGACGGCACGTTTTTAATCCGCGAATCGTGGGAAAGGGAAAGATGAGTCTTGGAAATGCAGGGACCGGAATTCGGTAGATTCATATCGACTCCTGCCTGTCTGTCCAGCCCAGCCAAGGTTTCACGTGCACGAGAAGACAGGGTTATCCCTTCGGCATGGTATATCGTCCTAGCGACTCTCGTTATCTTTTCCTCTGAAGAGAGAGAATCATCATAAAGCCTGCTGAAGGTAAACTGCCTTTGGGTGGCCGCTGTCACTGTTTCAGAGAGTTCAACTGCCCCCCTGCTTCCTTTTTGCCAACCCTCGTGGGCAACGGCGAAATCCGCGCCAAGGTCAAGAGCTGTCTTCTTTATTTTCCTTACCTCTTCATCATGATCAAAGGAAAACCTGTTGAGAGCAACCACCAGCGGAAAACCGAAGACCTTTACGTTCCGTATATGGTTTTCGAGGTTTTTCATTCCTGACATCAGGGCAGCATCATTCCTGCCCGCCCACTCGCCTTCTTCAGAAACACGGCCGTTGTCCAGGGTGCTGAGACCGTGCATCTTGAGGGCCCTGGCAGTTACTACCAGGACAACGGCATCGGGCAGTCTCTTAAGAACAGGTGCCTTGATGGCCAGGAATTTCTCAAAACCCGTATCCGTACCACCGCCGCCTTCGGTGACAACATAGTCCGCCGTCCTCAGCGCCACTTCGTCGGCCAGAACAGAACAGTTGCCGTGGCTGATGTTGGAAAAAGGACCACAGTGGAGTAAGGCAGGGGTGTTTTCCGAAGTAAGGACAAGATTCGGCAGAAGGGCCTTTCTGAGAATATTTATCAGATCAGGCACTATTTTGATATCCGCCATCCTGACCGGCTTGCCGGATTCGTCACTGCCTATTGTTACTTTTGAAATCCTCTCCACTAGCTCTTCCTGACTTCTGGAAAGTGAGAGTATGGCCATAAGCTCTGATGCCTGGGTCATTATGAAGCCGCTGCTTCCCTTTGTCTCTCCCCCGCAGTTTTCTACAAAAATACTCCTGAGGGACCTGTCACAGAGATCAATAGCCCTGTTCCAGGAAACCCTTTCCCTGCTGAGACCATGGGGATTGCCCCAAAATTGGAGATTATCTATCTGAGCGGCAACGAGATTGTGGGCCAGAGTAACCGCATGCGTATCCCCGGTAAAGTTAAAATCGATCTCCTCCTGGGGAACAAGACCCGCCTTTCCTCCCCCGGTCCCTCCGCCCTTGCGGGCAAAATAAAGACCGGTCGAAGGCTGCCTCAGGGTGACTATCGAGCTGCTGCCTCTGCGGTTAAGGGCCATGCTCAGTGTTATTGCGGTGACGGTCTTTCCTTCTCCTCTCCAAGTGGGAGTCATAGCGGTAACAAAGATATATTTGCCTCCCTCCCTTCTTGAGAGCCTTGTAGATACCTCAGGTGAAATCTTGGCCATCGATTTCCCGTAGGTCTCGACCTCTTTTTTCTGCAGACCGAGTTCTGCGGATGTGGAAAGAATGGATCTCATCAGTCCTTTATACTCCCATTCGCCTTCACGGTTTCTACCATGACCTTCAGATTTTCAGCCGGAATCTCGGGCCACAGGTCACATCCGGGCCATACCGCGCTCACTCCGTCGTCAAGGCATCTCATGACCTCTTTCCTTACATCCTCGGGGCTTCCCAGGGCAAGAATCTGGTAGGTATCGAGATTTCCAAAAATCAGGGCGTCCTTTCCGAGAAGCTCTCTTGCTTTCCTGACATCTGTCTTCTTCTCTATACTTATCGCGTCGGCTTTTGTATTTGCCATGTCTCCCACGATCGGGTTGGTATTGCCACAGATATGAAGGATCGTGGGCATGTTTATTCCTGCCATGACCTTGTCCAGATGGGGTTTTACCAGGGACCGGAACATCTTTGGACTCACGACATCGGCACCGGCCCCCATCTCCCGTATGGTTATGTAGTCGGCCCCCGCATCTTTATAAACCCCGGCTACACCAATAAGGAGGTCTGCAAATAAGCTGAGGACCTTGTGCACGGCATCCGGGTTTTTGAAAGACTGCTTAAGGAGCGCCTCAAGGTCCATCACCTGGCCTGCCAGAAGAAAAGGCCCCAGAACATAGGTCCCGATCGCCACCTCGCTGCCGATGTCTTTCTTTAGTATCCTTATCGCTTCGGCGACCACCGGCAGTCTTCCTCTTTCGGCAAGTCTGTCAGGTATTTTTATATCTTCAGGGACTTTGATAATCTTCTCCTTCACCGTGGGATACAGTATTCCCTCCCGGTGGGAATAGGTGTTCATGGTGCAGCCCAGGACTTCGGCCTCCACGGCAATATCGTAGGGGACTACGGCGCATTCAAGGCCGAAAAGCTTGTACGTAGAGGCAGAGGTGGCTGCCATCAGTTTCGGGTCAGTATGAACTTCGGAAAAAGGCGTATTACTTTCTTTCAACCCGTGAACCGTAACATTTCCCATGCCGCTGAAGACCGGCACCCGATCTATCTTCTCTTTTCTGAATAGTCTCATCACTCTTTCTCTGGAACTGTACTTATCTCCTGCCATTTGCTCCTCCTTTACCCTTTATATAGCTGTATTAAGGATGCCACGGGGTCAGACCTTTAGATGCTCGGTCTTTCCTGAAGTATTCCTTCCTTATGTGCTGCCAGATAAGCCACGCAGTCCTTGTCTCTCCCGAGCATTGTTTTTGCCACCACAATCGTGGCCATAAGTTCTCTGTCCAGCGGATTAAGAAGAACAGCGTCAAGGTCCGAGGCCATCAGCATGGCCTGAAAGGTCCTCGTCGCAAGGGAACGCCTTGGAAGATTCCAGGTGCTGGCACTGACATTCACCATGGCCTTCACCTGCGGCAGCTCCTTCTTTATCAGCCTGAGTGACTCAAGAGAGGTAAGTGACTGCCGGTACCAGTTGGGCACACTCACCGGCAGACACATGAAATCAACGTAAAGCAGGGAGAGGTCAATCCCGTAGCTGTCTACTGCCTCAGCGAGTCTCTTGGCTATTTCGAGCCGTCCTTCCGCATGATCAGGCATGCCACCCCCTTCATCGATCGTTACGCCAACAACTTTGCACCCCATCTCTTTTACAAAAGGCAGTATCCCACTGATCCTTGCTTTCTGCATCGTTATGGAGTTGGCCATACATCTCTTGACGTCTTTGCACCGCCGCAGGCCCGCCTCTATTGCCTTCGGATGTATGCTGTCCACGGCAAGGGGGACATCGGTTACTTCCTGGACTACATCGACGGCCCATACAAGCCTCTGGACATTGTTGTCAAGCTTAAGCCCTGCATTGATGTCGATTATGTCCGCCCCTGCCTCAACCTGCTTTAAGGCCTCCTCCTGGATCACCTTGGCATTCTTCTCCTCATATGCCTTTTCGATATACTTGATTGATGTGTTAATTCTCTCCGCGATTATTTCCATTTCTTTCTCCTTTATGAAGTTGTTATTAAAAGCCTGCCTTGTCCAGAACCAGGGGAACCTTGTCCTCCCAGTGAATGGTGTAGATATGAACACCCTGGCAGAGGCCCCTTAAAGCCCTGATCAGCCGCGCTGCTATCTCTAAACTTGTGTTAACAGGGTTGGTGCTCCGTTCAAATTCATCAAGGATGAACTGGGGGATTGTAATCCCGGGAATATTCTTGTTCATAAAATGGGCCATTTTTGCCGACTTGACCAGAAAGACGCCGGCAAGGATCGGCACGGTTAAATGCTGCGTCTGTTTCATAAAAGCCGCAAAGGCCTCGATATCAAAAACAGGCTGGGTCTGAAAGAAATCCGCCCCTGCTGCAACTTTCTGCTCCATCTTAATCAGCTGGGGCTCCAGAGGAGTAGATGACGGGTTTACTGCTGCCCCCAGACAAAAAGACGGAGACCCTTTGAGTTTTTTGCCTGACATGTCCGTGCCTCTCTCTAAACCCCTGGCGACTCCCAGAAGCTGGACCGATTCAATATCAAAGACACCTTTTGCGCCTGGATGATCCCCAAGGGATTGATGGTCTCCGGAAAGTACAAGGACGTTTTCTATCCCGAGCGCATAGGCGCCCAGCAGATCGGATTGCAGGGCCAGCCGGTTCCTGTCCCGGCATACCATCTGGAGTATCGGTTCAAGTCCCTCCTCCTTAATCAGGTAGGAGGCGGCAAGGGAACTGAGGCTCATGACAGCACTCTGATTATCTGCAGCATTCACGCCGTCTACCCGGCCCCGAAGTGAGTGCAGTATTTTCAACTCTTCCCTGATATTCGTCCCCTTCGGGGGGAGAAAATCCGTCGTAATGACAAATTTTCCTGATTTCAAAACTTCCTTCAGAGCCATGATGCTACCCTCTGGCTCCTGCTGTCCTGACTGCCTTTCCGACAATTTCTGCTTCGTTCAGGATGTAAGGAATCCGGTCGTGCCACGGCGTGGTCATCATAATATGGACCCCAGAACAGATACTTGAGAGTTCCCTTATGAGCCTGATGGTTATTTCAATGCTTCTCCTCTCGGTGTCTCCTTTTTCGAGCTCCTGTATGATCGAATCAGGAACGTGAACGCCGGGGATGTTCTTATTCATGAAGCGTGCAGAGGCCGCAGATTTCAAGACGAAGATCCCGGCCAGAATCGGGATGTCAAGGAAGGCCACACTATCCAGGAACCTGGTATAACTGTCGACGTCGAAGATAGGCTGAGTCTGCAGAAATTCAGCTCCTGCCTCAGCCTTAAGCCGTGCCTTTTTTATCTCTTCCTGTGGCGCTAACGCACCGGGGTCAAGAGCGGCCCCGAGACAAAAACTCGGTGCGCCGTCAAGACGTTTTCCGCCCATATCAAAACCCTGTTCCAGATTCCTCGCAGCCGCCAGGAGTTGGATGGTATCGAGGTCAAAGACGGACTTAGTATCAGGGTTGTCCGAATCCGTCGCCTCGTCGCCTCTCAGGCAAAGTATGTTTCTGACTCCCAGGGCGTACGCGCTCAGCATCTCTGATTGGAGACTGATCCGGTTTCTGTCGCGGCAGGTGATCTGCATAATGGGCTCTATCCCCATCTCTTTGACCTTCACGCAGGCCGCGAGTGAGCCCATCCTCATATTCGCCCCCGGCATATCGGTGACATTTATGGCGTCAACCTTTCCCTTCAAAAGTTCAATACCTTTAAGAGTCTTGTAAACCGCAGTGCCTTTAGGCGGAATCACGTCTGCTGTTACAATGAACTCTCCTGATTTCAGCTTATCTTTGAATGTCATCTCTCTACCTCTCATTTCTCCGGAATAACCCATTTTTTGCTTCTCTGTATGTTCTTAAGTCTCATTAACTGGTCCTCGGCGATCGTGAAGGTATGTTCCGGCGCCGGGAATTTGAAAGTTTCCACTTCGTTCTTGAAGGCCGTGATGGCCTTCGAAGCCTCCTCCCAGAGATTCACATATTTCTTCACGAATTTCGGGACAAAGTTCTCAAAGAGTCCCAGCATATCCTGGGTGACAAGTGCCTGGCCGTCGCAGTGAAGACCGGCCCCTATTCCTATCACGGGGATCTTCAGCGTTTCGGTGATGATCCCGGCAACGCTGGGAGGAAGACATTCGATCGAAAGTGCAAAAGCGCCGGCATTCTCACATTCAATCGCTAGGTCAATCAGGTCTGCCGCCTCTTCAGCGGTTTTTCCCATCACGGCAAACTTTCCGTATCTGGACACAAACTGACGTGTGAGGCCGATATGGACCATGGTGGGGATTCCGGACTCCACTATGGACCTGGTGATTTTTACTACTTCCGGGCCGCCTTCGATCTCCACCCCGTCAGCGCCTGCCTCCTTGACAAACCGCCGGGCATTTCTCCTGGCATCGTTTTCGGTGTTGTAATCCATGAAGGGCATACACGACAGGAGAAATGCCCTCTCCACGGCATTGGCGACAGCCTTGGTATGATGAAGCATCTCCTCCATCGTGACCGGAAGGGTATTTTTATACCCCAGGCCGGTCATGCCCAGGGCGTCGCTCACAAAGATGATGTCGACGCCGGCCTGATCGATGATCCTGGCAAAGGGATAGTCGTAGGCGGTCAACATACTGATTTGTTCGCCCCTTTTCTTCTTGGCACTGAGGGAAGAAACACTCACTTTATTTTTTTCCATTTTTTTCTCCATCTCCTATATGATTACGCTGATCAAGCTTTCGTGCGGTGCAGGTATTATGGTCGTCATCGTCAGCATGCCGGACTCCTCGATGGCAGCCGTTGCAGCACCAACTGCCGCTTCGACCGAATTGAGTTCACCAGCCAGGGTTATAAAGGCCTTTCCCCCAAGTCCCCTGGCCAGACGTATCTCTATCAGGGTTATGTTTGCCGCTTTCGCAGCCGCATCTGCAGCGATAATGCACGACGCTATCGAAAACGTCTCAATGACGCCGAGAGACACAACTTCCCTCACCTCGGTAGTCCCGCGGATGGCAGGGAAGACACTTTCATGGATATTCGGAATAAGGAGCTGATCGATAATTTGATCTCCCCCGATCTGAAGGCCGACTTCCATCGAGGCTTCCACCGGAGCAACGAGGCCGCCGATGACAACACTGTATTTTCCGGGACAGTACGGCGCCGCCTCCAGTAACTCTACCGGTGCCTTCTTCATCATAAAATCACAGGTCATGATTCCTCGCGCAATACTTCTGAATTCGATAAGACCCAGTGCCGGCCGCATTTCTATCATCCCACGGTTCCATTACGCTGCTTCGATGACAATTTCGTCTCCGTCAATTCTCTGCACCCGGCCCGAGACCGATGCGTGGTATTTCGCTCCAAGCTGTCCGGCAGGGATATCGGCAATCAGATCGCCCTGACGCAGGGTATCACCTTCCTCAACTACGGGGACAGCCGGAGCGCCAATGTGCTGACTTAAGTCTATCTTTACCTGTTTAACTGCATAGGACGTCTCTCTGAGCGGCGCCACCTCTTTATACGCTTCAAGCCCCAATCGTCTTAGCAGACGCTCTGACGGTACTTTGCGGTGCCCCATCTCCTGCCTCGCCTTTGCCTTGTTTTTGGATGGTTCGTGCCTGTGCCCTTTTCTGGAAAGCTCAGCCCTGATCTCCATGTTTACCTGCCGCGGGGAGAGACCTTGTACACAGGCATAGGTCTCGCAGAGGCCGCAGCCGGAGCAAAGTGCTGCTGATGTGATGATATCGGGAGAAGCGACACTGCCATAGTCGAGAGACCTCATGATCTTGTGAGGCTGAAGATTATGACCCAGCAGATACCGGGGGCAGAGTTCGGTACAATAACTGCACTGGGTGCAGGCGGATTTGATCAGACGAATGTTCCGGGTTAATTGTCTGGTCTTTAAGGCGATCAGTGGATGGTGCTTCGGCAGAACCAGAAGCATCCCCAGTGTTTTATTGACCGTACGCGAAACATCAAACGTAACCTTGCCCATCACGGGACCTCCGACAATCATCGCATATTCATTGAGCTTCGCACCGCCGGCCATTGCAATCACATCACCAAAGGACGTTCCAACCGGGACCCTGAAAGTCGCCGGAGATCTTACCTCGCCAAGGACCGAAATATGCCGGTGTGTGACCGGAATACCTCTGGCGGCTTCGCAGATATTGAAAAGCGTTCCTACATTCTGTACAACCACTCCCTCGGAAAGAGGGAGATTCCCTTCGGAAATCACCCTTCCCGTCACCTCATGCACCAGGACGAACTCGTCCCCGGCAGGATAGAAATCCCGGAGCAAAAAAAGCTCGATATTTTCCTTGCCCAAGATGGCCCCCGAGAGACCCTCGATAGAGGCCTTATATCTCTTCTTTACGGCCACTACCCCTTTTGAAGCACCGGTGGCGTCCATGAGGAGCAGCAGACCGGAGATGATTTTATCGGGGTGTTTCATCATGAGCTGCTGGTCGGCCTGTGCCAGGGGTTCACATTCCGCCCCGTTGGCAATCACCATCTCCGCTTTTGAGCCGGTCTTGATGTGACTCGGGAACCCTGCGCCTCCCGCACCGATTATTCCGGCGTCTCTCACTCTTGCCACCAGCGCCTCCCTCATGATAAAACCGTCCCGACAGTCAATTTAGAATATCCTCAGATAACCCGAAAGCACACAGCGCCGCTCTCTGGTGAAATGTCGTGCAGAGGTCATCCCCTCTCCGGTGAAACTCGCAATTGTTAAGGACGCATGGCCTTCGCCTTCTATCCCGAGTCCGTCATAACAGGGTCCGTTCTTTACTAAAAGCGTACAGTCCGCAGCCTTCGCCATCTTCGTAAGGGTATCTACTCTCAGGGAGTGAATCATGGCTGTATGCCTGAAACCATGCTCCGCCCTGACCGCCATCCCTATGGCCTGATCTATGTCCCTAGCCCTAACCAGCGGTAGCACAGGCATCATCAACTCGCTCCAGACAAAGGGATGCTCAAAGTCAGTTTCGGCTATGACGAGTTTTATATCGTCGCCGACCTGAACGCCTATCTCGGCCAGTATTACCCTGGCGTCCCTTCCGATGAAGTTAATGTTCGGCACCCCGGCTTTGCCCGGGCCCCGGTTTTCACTGAGCAGGACCTTCTCTAGCCGCTTAAGCTGCCATTGGCTGAGCTCATAGGCCCCGAGCTCTTTCATATGGAATTTGAGCTCATCAGCCACCGCTTCGACGACAATGAGTTCTTTTTCAGCGATGCACGGTATGTTGTTGTCAAAGCTCGCACCGTCCAAGATGTCCTGCGCCGCTTTCCTAATATCTACTGTCTCGTCAACAACTACGGGCGGGTTGCCCGGGCCTGCCGCTATGACCTTCTTGCCGTGCTTCATCGCTTCCCGTACTACGTGCATTCCGCCCGTAACCACAAGGAGCTTTACGTCGCGATGGTCCATGAGGGTCTTGGCATTGGCAATTGAGGCCTCGCTGATCGATGTGAGAAGATTGGACGGCCCTCCGGCTGACCTGATTGCCTGATTCAGCAATCTCATCGTAGCCAGAGAGACTTCCTTTGCCGTGGGATGAGGGCTGAAAACCACACTATTGCCGGCAGCCACCATTCCGATTGCATTGCAGGCAACAGTAGCAGAGGGATTCGTTACCGGAGTTACCGATGCGATAACGCCCCACGGAGCCCGCTCGCCGAGGGTGAGACCGTAATCGCCGGTAACTGCAACCGTAGATACGTCTTCAACGCCCGGAGTCTTCTCAGCTATCAATTGATGCTTGATACTCTTACTGTCCAATCTGCCCATCTTGGTCTCTTTTACCGCCATGACAGACAGGATATCGCCGTTCTTCATAAGCGCCTCCCTCATGGCGGCGATTATCTTCTTCCTCGTACTTAAAGAAACGTCCTGCAGTTCCAACTGGGCGTTCTTTGCCGCCGCCACTGCTCCGTCGATGGTGGCAAAGATCCCGCCTTCCTCCCCGTCAGGAGCGGAAAGCACCTGTACGGCGCCAGACTGCGGAGCCGATGGGGCCGCTGCCCCTTTGGGCAACGGCAGCGCGGAGTCCTTTTTCCGACCGGCGCCCAGAGGCACATCATCAGAGGGCAAGATCTTTCTCTTCTTCCATACGAAATTTCCAGAGCTGGTCACATGAGAGGTGCTGTGGACATTGGACTTAAAGTTGATTCTGTCCAACGCCTTTTCAACAAGAGACTCCAAGGGACTACCCGTTTCATCAGTCATTTTTCACCTCCCTCTCAAAATCTGACAGGCGGAGCCTGCCAGGCGGGAATTTTCTGGAATTTCGCATCGCCCGAGAGTTCCACCGTGTCGACGATACCCACGATAACTGCGTCCACCGGTCGATCCTTGGTGATTTCAGTCTGCCGGGCTGAACTCTCCATGGTATAAAGGACCACGTCATTCGTTCCGGCTCCCACAGCATCAACGGCTATTTCGTATGCTCCGGTCGACTCCCCTTTGTAGTCCACCTTCTCAACAATCAGAAGCTTAGACCCCGCCATGGTGTGGACCCTCTGGTCACATACAACTGTTCCTACAACTTTTCCTAAGAGCATCGGTTCGCTCCTTTCATTCCAGTTTTCAGCTTATTTTGTTTTCTTTGATTCATTGTTCTCAGTGGCCTTCTGCTCAACCTGATCGATCATTGCCCAGTAATCCCTGCCCCGGCCCAGCGGCAGTGTGATGTCCAGATTATCGTGTGGTCTCGGGATCAGATGAACACTTACCACATCGCCTACCTTTTCAGCCGCGATGCCACCTGCCTCAAGAGCAGCCCTTACAGCTGCCACATCGCCCCTGACAATTGTGGTCACATAGCCGCCACCAATCTTTTCATAATTCACGAGTTCAACCTTGGCAGCCTTCACCATTGCATCAGAAGCCTCCACCATTGCAGCAAATCCCCTTGTTTCAATCATTCCCAACGCTTCAGTCGTACGCATTCTCATTCTCCTTCTTTACCTGTTTCAGGTTATTTATGCCCGCTCTGAAGAGCGGGATACCTTGTCTCTGCATGCCAAACAGCTTCCATCCATGCCTCTATGACTCTTTTTTTGCCGGTGAATTTTCTCTGCCCGTCACCGACTCAAGAGCCCGGTGCACTGCATCCATGCCAACCTCTACATCCCTCTCTTCGCCGCAGAAATAGAGCCTACCGAAGGCACCGAAATTCCTGACCTCTATCAATTTGATATTGGCCGCCTTTTCAGCTTCATTGGCTGCAAAGTTGGCATACCCGGCCGGATGCACCTCCAGGATATAAAGCGTTTCTCCCGGCAGAATGTAGTTAGCGCTCCTGCTCGTACGATTTATCAGCTGGCACTGATAGTCGTGTACTCTTCTTATCAATTGGCTGGTCAATATTCTTGGCCTGAGTCTGTCCAATTCCGTTTTTCCAAGGGCATCAAGAATCGCATGTCCGGATTGCAGCACCGAACCCTGATCGTCATGATGGAACTCAAGCATGCCAAACGCCCTCTCAACCACCATTGCGCCGGGCATCACGTCTGTTGCCTTGACGGCGATATCGGTCAGCCGGTTAATCTCGATCCCTGGAGCTATCTCGACGATGATCGAGGCTTGCCCCACTACAGGAAGATATCCCCGTGCAGTTGCCGCAACCTGCGATGCTAACTGCGGCTGCATCTGGTCGAGAAAGATATATACCCTTAACTCTATGGAACCTCCTCCTGGCTTCGCCGTATTGATGGCGGACTGATATTTCGGAATCTCCGCTGCACCCTTCGTGCTCGATTCAGTGATCTTTATCCCTGACGTGGGATGTGACTTCGTAATTGCCATACTCTCTTCAGCCTCCTTTTTGGAATTTATTGACGTCTGCCTGGCAACATGCAAACGTTACTGCCACTTGGTTGTCATGTAACCTTCTGGTTTGCGATCTCATAGATGAGAAAACTGCCTTTGTAAAGAGTGTGATCTTATCATCTTCTAACATTTCCACCTTGATCCTGACTTTCGTTTTTTACTTCTGCTTGCTTTATCATAATTAGCTGCAACTGCCTATGTCAATACAATTTATTGTTTTATTTGTTTATTAAAAATTGTAACATACAATTTTTTTTATATTTTATTGTTTTATTTAGGTGTGTTACATGCATCATTAAGGTTTGTTAATTTGTATATTATATTGATTTTTGTCAACTTAAAACGGTGCTTTGATTTGTATGCTTTGTTGTCTATGGCGTCTAATCGGCCACCTTTGCATCAGCCCTTTGGCTCAATTGAACACTGATCTTATCTATTTTTATCATGAGAGAATGGTTTAGGCTATTAGAAAAGGTAATGTTCCTTTGTAAGAAGACTTTCGTCAGCCTTTAGGGCCTCCCAAGTGGTAATTGCAATCGGGGAACCGCTTTCCAGCGATTGCAAAATCCGGCACTCTAATCTGCGCGCGCCTCGCAATTCTGCAAATGTTGCCTGTGGGGTTATACCATCGTAATCCCAGGTGGTTTTATCTGACAACACATGCCAGGTGGTCATGGTTGACAAAGGAATTCAATTACCGGGAGTGCGCGGCTTCAGGAGATTAAGGAGATACGGGCACGCATCTCCATTGGGTGAGACGAGTCAGAGAACGGATCAGGAATAGCGACCTCACGTGAGGGTGCGGTTGCAGGCACTCGCCAGTTGAGAAATGCTGCTTATACTACGCTATAGATCCCCGAGGCGAGTCCGGGGCCTCAGAGAAGACTGCCGTCACTTACTGTTCATATCAGGCAAGGGCTCGCGTACCGACTCATCCCAAAAGACAATCAAATCTGTATACCTATGGTCTTCTTGTAAAATTGCCTGAATCTCTCTATTTTTTTCTTTTCTTCATAGTCGCCCTTGTAATTCTCAGAGCAGACGTTCAGATGAGCAGCGATTCTCGCAACCTGAGGCTTTGGCAAGGCGAGGTTGGCTTTTTCGAAAACTAGCATCGCTACGTTCCGCGATATGTCGTGCCTTGAATAGGCATCCTGCACGGCATCAAAAAAAGAAGCCTTCCGATGCGTGAGCACCATATAAATATAATTGGCAATATCATTGTCGGCTTTTTCGAGATATTCCTCAAGATTTATGCGTTCCAGGCTGCTGTCAAGGTATGTTGTCTTGATATCTTTCAGTGTTATATGGTTTTCCTTGTCCTTCCTGTCCCGACGTCTGGACTTATAATTTTCCATAATAGCATCGAGAAACCCGGTCAAATCTATGAAATAGGAATTATACAATTCTGCCAGATAATTTAATGCGTCATTTTTTATATATGGATACCTGCCACCGTAAAGCTTAAGCACTTCAACGCTCACTTCATATTTCAGAATCAGTTTGTGAACATTCGCTCCGACTATTTCCGAAATCATCTCAAGAAGCTTCTGAGTTTTATCCGAGAAGAAATACCTTTTTCTTGATCCAAGATTCATCACTGCTATCGTTTCCTGTCCTACCACTATCGGTACGGCAATTGCTGATTTCGTGTCAGGACAAGGCATGAACCCGTCATTTTCGACCCCTTCTATCCCGAAAGCCATCTTGGTTTTGCCTTGCGCGGCAGCCATCCCCGATAAAGACAGCTCCTTCGTGAGAAGGTCGACCGGGGTTCCAACCCTGACAGGCCAAATGTAGCTGTTATGGATATCCCCTGCCTTTGCTCCTACGACTACTTCTCCTTCTCTCTCAACAATAACGTATTTCTTGCCATTAATATTTCCAACAACGCCAATGGTGCCGCAGTCAGCGCCACTCACCGCCATAACATTATACAGGATCGTATGAAGAAACTCGGTAAGTCCCTTCCTGATGTCCTTCATCTTATTAAAATCCTCATATCTCTTATTGACGTCGGATATCTTTATAAGGTGGTCTGTGACGAGGGTGCTCGCAGAAAGACCATAGAGGACCGAGTTTATTCTGGACTCCAGAGCTTTCATTTTGCTCTTCAAAAGAGACTTTCCCTCCCCCTTCGGAAGCATTGTTTTGACTTTCCTAGCAGCATCCGGTTTCAGGTAGAAGATAACCGCGTAAAGCAGATCTTTATGTCTGTCGACAACAGGGTAACATATGGCAGCATTGAATCCCGCCTTTTCTTCCAGTTCTGTTTCGAAGTCGCATACAAACTCCCTCAGGCGAAAAAAGGACGGTGTGTTTGAAGTCTCTGGCATAAACTTCACCTTTTCGCAGCCCTTTTCCACTAGTTCCGACGTAAGAATAAAGGACTTGGAGCCAAGGATCATCCTGCCGGCATATCTCTTGTCATTCAATGTCTCTTCAAACACCTTTCTGTCATTCTCATCTCGAACTGCAAAGGAAAATGGGACAAGGCATCTTGTTTTTTCGCTGCAAGCAGTATCTGCGGAAGGAACCATTAAAACGACCAGATCAGCTATCCCTTCCCGGAGGGGCAATTCCAAAATCAACGAAGTCTTGTATGCCCTCATGATTTCTTCAGCCCTTCTCTCCTGAATGACGGGCGCCCAATAATTTAAGACATCTGACAGCTTTTGTGCTATTGCCCCTAAGAATTCGACGACAACGTCTTTCAAAGATGAAAAAGCATCAGGCTCACTCTGCTCAGTGCTATCTATAGTAACCACCCCAAGAACGGTACCTTTGTTCGTTAAGGGAAATATAAATGACGACTTGATATCCAGAGCTTTTCCAAGTCGAGCAGAGCCCTGCATTTCCGATTCCGCATAATTCGCTGCCATAATGGGCTTCGAAGATCTGTATGCTTTCGCTTCATAGGTTTTTTGCAGTGGTTGAGACAAAGACAAACTGTTTTCATTCAAGTCGTCCTCTATTGCAATGAGGGTAGTTTTTACCGCCCGATGTTGCGGATATCCCCTTATATGAAAAGGATCGAGAACCTGTTTTCTGGACCCATACCATGGAGGAAGTGATAAGTAAATGCGGTTCTTGGGAAATCCGGAAATCGTTTCAAGGCCATCAGAGATGTCATGAAGAATAGCATTTATGTAAGTACCATCAATGCCATTTATATGATTAACGAGCCTGTTCACTTCTTCGCTGCCTGGCATCGGGAAATCTCCTCCTATCATATTTTCTTATATGTTGGTTTGCCAACATTCTTTTTTTACTATAGCAATGATTGCAGCCTATTTTCGACTTTATCAATTTTTAAGTCCAAAATTATTTGTACGGCCCCAGCGATTACAGAAGTCTCTAACTGAAAATGGCATCCAGTTTGGCGTATGCCGAACCAGAAGCCTCCAGAAGAACCTCGGCATACGCTGCAAACAAACAAGAAAATTCATAACCACAACTAACTCAAAGCATACGCTTTCAGCAGCCGTGAACAAGCTGGATCAAAAGTTTGATTTGTCTTGCCCAACGGCGTGTGGTTTAGCGATATAACCAATATGTCAGTTGCGGTGTAAGTCTAAACTCTGACAAGCTCGGAAAAATCGGGAAAGTCAGTCGGCCTCAGAAGTCCTGAAAACCATTGCGGGAGTAAGAAGACGGAACGATTAGGAAAACCGAAGAGGTGTCCGAAGACACCCTGACAAGATAGAGGTCCCCGGTTCGAAACGGGGCCGGTGTACCATAAAAAAAAAGGGTTATAGTGATTAATCATCCTGTAGCCCTTTTTTTATCCAACAGGCCTTCCGAACAGTTTCTCAATCAGCAGATCACATGCCCTTACCTTATGATACGTCGCAAAGGACCGGACAGTGCTCTTGTCCTGCAGCCCCATAATGTAGTAAATTATCACTATCGGATTCTTGTGTACCGGTTCTGGACGTGTCTTTACTAAATTAAAAAGGAGACAGGAAAACCCATGGCTAAAGCAACGAAGAAGGCCCCCCTGAAAAAAGCAACAGCACACTCGGTGAAACCGGCAACGAAAGTGGCCCCGCCGTCTAAAAAATCTACGGCACCTTTATATTCCGCCAGCCCGGGGAAGGAGATTACAGCAACCTTCATTGACAGTATGGGGCTGACTGCAAAGGTAGCTGCAGCTCTTGCAGCGGCGAATGTGAATATCCTTGCCGGCACCGGCTACTCAGCAAGCGGCACTCGTCGCAAGGCAACCTTTACCCTGATCGTGGACGACCTTGCCAAGGCGGAGAAGGCCCTCGAAAGAATCGGCGCTGATGACATACAGGATTCATCAATCATTTTGGTAGAAACGGCAAATCGGGTAGGTTCGCTGGAGAAAATATCACGGGCCATTGCCGATGCAGG
>PLXX01000061.1 GCA_003153275.1 Nitrospiraceae bacterium
TTGTTTATTAAAGAGGAACTTCGGTCTAGATATTTTTGCAAACTGCTTGCAGTTTCGTGCGCGGGCAGTGTGAAATGAAACTCGACAAAATTAATTCAACCTGTCGTTCCACTTCGCCCGTTATGCGGCGTGTGAATTCAACGTTATGCATGTTTCCTCCCGCTATGCGCGATAGTTGCAACTCCTTAAAAGTGAGTAGTCGATGACGGATGATGAACTTAAGCGACAGCTTGAGAGTCTGAAAGAAAATCTGTGCGATCTGGAGGATATGCATTCATTTACCTTTGGAAAAACTTCACTCCATATCGGCGCTGAGAAAGCTCAGCATATGCAGGCCGAATTCGAAGAAGACTGTCAGAGATATAAAGAACAGATTGCAGAGATCGAAAAGATTTTGCAGACGCGAGAAGGCAGCGGTGTGTAATTTTTTATCGGAAACGTCTTTTTTTGTTCTGCATAGGAACAACGTTACCTTTTGCCAGCTTATTCTGCATAAAATCCTCGAGTCTTTTACTGTCTTCTACCACGGTATCCCCGGAGATCCTCATTTTTTTAAATGCAATACAATTATCGCATCCAACGGAGGTCGCTCTCAATAATTATCAGTCAATAGATTTAAAACTTCTCCACTCGTCTGTGAAACGCTCACCGCCTTGTCAAAATTATATCTCGGACAAAGCTTCAATATCTCCGAGAAGATCGTGTATACTTTGTTCATGGTCTGTTCCTCCTTGTTGATATAGGGTTTCGTCACCACTGTTAGCCAACAAGTATAAAGAGCAGACCTTACTTTTATAAATATTTACCGGGCAGGACTGAGAGTTACAAAAAAAAGGAGGTGCCTCGTATGAATCTCAGACTTACAGAACTTTCAAGCTGCGCGGGCTGAGCGGCAAAATTCAGTCCTCTGGACCTGTCCCACGTGCTGGGGCAGCTGCCTGCAATTACAGACAAAAATGTACTGGTGGGTACATCGAATGCCGATGACGCCGGCATATACAGGATTACGGACGAGATAGCGGTCGTCCTGACCACTGATTTTTTTACTCCTATCGTGGATGACCCATACTGGTTCGGCGCAATAGCGGCGGCCAATTCCCTTTCCGATGTATGGGCCATGGGAGGAAGGCCGACTGTTGCACTCAATATTGCAATGTTCCCGAGTAATCCTGATTTGTTCCCCATCCTGCAAAGGGTCATACAGGGCGGCATTGACAAGATGGCCGAGGCGGGAGTATCAATAATCGGCGGACATACGATTAAAGACAAGGAACCGAAATTCGGGTATACCGTCATGGGACTTATACATCCCGACAAGATTCTTGACAATTCAAAGGCCAAACCCGGAGACGCACTCATCCTGACCAAGAAGATCGGGACCGGCATTGTCTCGACCGGGGTGAAGTCCGGTATTTCCAGCAATGCAGCTATTGAAGAGTTTACGCTGTCTATGGCGACTTTGAACAAAAGGCCTGGCGAGATTATGGTCGAGACCGGTGTGAGTACGGCAACAGACATTACCGGGTTCGGGCTTATCGGCCACCTAAATGAGGTGCTTACCGCAAGCAGATGCCGGGCCCGGCTCCACGCAGGCCGAATTCCCTTCTTTGATGAGGCGGTGAGGCTTGTCAGGGCGGGCACCGCGCCGGGCGGTACCTTGGAAAATGTGAAGATATACAGTCCTCACGTTGCATGGGTCAGCGATATCGCAGAGTATGAAAAGGTTCTAATGAACGATGCCCAGACATCAGGAGGTCTCCTCATTTTTGTGCCCGGAGAAAAGAAAGAAAAGCTGGTCGCCGCTCTGCAGAAAGAGAATATCCTGGCCGCGCACATAGGCGATGTTCTCGACGGCCCCATAAAAGACGATAAACATATTATTGTAGAGCGCTGAAGGATCCATGGTGCTTTATCTGTTTCTTTGGGCAGCCGGCTCGATTGTCGGTTTTTTTTCAGGTCTGCTTGGAATTGGCGGAGGTATTCTCATGTTTCCGCTTCTCCTGTATGTTCCGTCCCTGCTCGGTCTTGACCCGATAGGCGTCAAGAATATTACGGGCCTGACGATGATACAGGGATTTTTTGCTTCACTCACGGCCATGTTCTTCTATAACAAACACAATCTTGTCAATAAATCACTCGTCCTGACGCTCGGGTTTTCTTTATTTATGTCCTCGCTCACCGGGTCTTTTGTTTCCAAGATTGTTCCTGACAAGCCGCTCCTGTTTATCTTCGGCGTCCTTGCATTCGTAGCGTCAATAATGATGCTCATTCCCCGGAGTTATGCCGGAGATGAGGTGACCGAAGATAAGGTCACATTCCACAAACCAATGACTATTGTAATCGGAATAACCATCGGATTTCTGATTGGTCTCGTTGGTCAGGGTGGAGCGTTTATCATTATACCGCTGCTTCTGTACGTGCTCCGGATTCCTCTGAGAGTGGCACTCGGCAGTACGCTGGCCATCGGCCTTTTTTCCTCGTCGGCAGGCCTAGTTGGAAAGATCGCCACCGGGCAGGTCCCCTTTTACCTGGCGGTCGCAATCCTTCTGGGTGCGATACCTGCAGCGAGGCTGGGCAGCGTCTGCGGCCGGAAAACCAAAGCGGAATATCTGAGGTGGCTGCTTGCCCTGCTCATTATCTCGACAGCAGTAAAGATATGGGCCGATATTTTTGCGTAGCAGGGAGGTGCAGCGTTCCAGCAATGATGTCAACCGCAGGCCCTGCGACAAGTTCTTCTCTTCGTTATCCTCTGAGAAGGGATCCGGTACATGATGATTATTTTCTTTCCGTACGTGATAGTATAAAACGGTATGTCACTTAAGAAAAAGATTGTCTTGAGTTTTCTGGTAAGTTCCTTTATTATCGCCCTGCTTGCGGCATTTCTTTATGTTAACTTCATTGAGATAAAAAAAGAGACGAGTTTTCTCGAACTGACCGACACTATCAGAAGCAAGTCCCTGCAACTCAGGCGACATGAGAAAAACTATTTTCTCTACGCTCCGGAGAAGGCCGCCGATGAATCAATGTCAATCTATCAGTACCTTTCGGAGCTTGATGCCATTCTGAAAAATATACAGCCCTCCAGTGTCGGCAGGACCATGGCGCTCAAGCCTCTTCTGGAGGAGTACCGTCTGCAATTTGGGACAATAGAGAGATTGCTCAGCACGGTATCGGCTGAATCAGAGGAGTTGAAGCGGTCGTCTGCAGCGTATGCTAACGTCAGCGGTCTGATCCAGGCTAACTTTCTTGATAGACCTCTTGAAGACGTACAGTACCTCAGAAGGTTTTTTCCGCTATCCGCTGACCATGCCCTTATCTCCAGTCTTGCTGAGCTCGATACCGCGATTAGCGCCCTCAGAAAAACCGGTGAAAATATCCTGGGTGTTTCCAAGGAACTCGATAAAACCGCCCGGGAAAAAGTGGACAACGTCATACGCATATCGCGCGTTGCCATCCTGGTTTTTTTCCCCCTCTTCCTGGTAGTCGGTTTCGGGACGATACTCTTTATCGTCAGTAATGTCGTTAGTCGCCTGCAGCTTATCACTCATGTGATTGAAAAAACCGGTCAGGGAAATTTTGCCCATGTTGCAGAACCGGTTGACCGTTGGGGGAGGGATGAGGTGGGTCAGCTGATAATGAAGTTCAACGATATGGAGGAGCAGTTGGCCCAAAGGGAGAGGGAGCTGGTCCAGAGCAAAAAACTGGCGGGGATCGGAACGCTAGCAGCGGGGGTGGCACACGAACTCAATAATCCCCTGAATAATATCTATACAACGGCACAGCGTCTCAAGAAGAAGGCCGGAGATGAATCACCCGAGTTTGTCAGAAAAGGACTTGAAGATATCTTCAGCCAGACGATGAGGGTCAAGAGCATTGTGGCGGACCTTCTTGAGTTCGCCAGGGGAAGGCAGCCGCACCTCAGGGCTGTTGAGCTGAGCTCATTCATTGCAGGGGTTTACAAACATATCGGGAATGTCATTGATACGGAGAAGGTGCGATTTTTGCCTGAACTGCACCCGGCCGAGATCGTTCTATCTGCTGACCCGGAACAGATGGAACAGGTTTTCATCAATCTCTTCGCCAATGCGGTCGATGCGATGCACGGAGAGGGGGACCTGCGGGTCACGGCCAGGGAAGAGGAGAAGACCGTCAGCATCCTCGTTTCAGACAACGGCCGGGGCATGTCGGCTGACAGCCTCGAAAAGATATTTGAACCGTTCTATACAACAAAGGACAAGGGTACGGGGCTCGGACTCTCGATCGTATTCAATATTATCCAGAAACATCACGGCGAGATCCGCGTTGAGAGCGAGGAGGGGAGGGGAACAACATTCATTATCACCCTGCCCAAGCAGTCCATCGCAAACGGTCAATGAGGATTGATAGATCCGACATATAACCACTAAACTATGAGCAGAGAATAACCACTATGGCATTTAAGGTCCTTGTAGCAGAAGATGAAGATATCACCCTGAATAATATCCTCGACGCCCTCCATGACGAGGGGTATGACGTCGCAGGTACAAAAAATGGCGCTGATGCTCTTCAGAAAATGGAGAAGGGGCACGTTGACGTCCTTATTACTGATATCAAGATACCCGGCCTCGACGGTATCAAGCTTCTTGAAAAAGTGAAAGAGAAGCATCTGGAGACAGAGGTTATCATCATCACCGGCTTCGGGAGCATCGGTTCTGCAGTCGAGGCGATGAAGAAAGGGGCCCTTGACTATATAACAAAACCGTTTGACCTTGATGAGTTGACCATGAGGGTCTCGAAGATTATGGAGCAGCGTTCTCTCCGGAAGGAAAACGCCGCGCTCAGGACGTATTTCGGTCTGGATAAAAAACATGCAATAATTGCCAGGAGTGAAGGCATGAGACGCATCCTTAATACCATCGAGGGGATAAAGGATTCTGACTGCAATATGCTCCTGACCGGTGAGACTGGGGTCGGGAAAAGTCTCCTGGCAAAGATCATTCATTTTACGAGCAGGAGACAGGAGCGGCCTTTTCTCTCGATTAATTGTGCCACCTTGACCGAAGACCTGCTTGCCAGCGAACTCTTCGGCCATGAAAAAGGCTCTTTCACGGGTGCGATGACGGCGAAGCAGGGGCTTGTCGAGATAGCTGATACCGGCACTCTTTTCCTTGATGAGATTGCAGAACTGTCTCCGAACCTCCAGGCAAAGCTGCTCAAGGTNNGGCAGGTTCAGGGAGGACCTTTACTACCGCCTGAATGTCATGGAAATCTTCATTCCGCCGCTGCGGGAACGTACGGAAGACATTAAGCCGCTTAGCGCATATTTTCTGCAGAAGCACCTGCCGAAGGCCAATAAGAAAATAACAGGGGTTTCTGATGAGGCGATGGATATCCTCATCCACTATAGTTTTCCGGGGAATGTCCGGGAACTCGAGAATATCATTGAACGGGCCATCATCCTCGAAAAAGGAGCGGTAATAACCCCTGCGAGCCTGCCGCGGGGTATGCGCGTTCTGGAGATTGGGACAATTGAGCCGGGAGGAATAAAGACTGCTGATGAGGTTGTAAAGGAATACGCGGAAAAGGTCGTCAAGATGCTCGACGGCAACAGGACAAAGGCAGCAGAAATGCTTGGGATGTCCCGGACGAGCCTCTGGAAGATATTGAAGGAAGAGTAGGGGGCCTTGTCGTATGCTGAGATTGCCGTCTGTCCCATAACGTTGCAGCAACATAACAATAATTGAAAGAGGGACTATGTTTACATGGAAAGACGAACTGGTAGTCGGTCTTAAGGAAATAGATGATGAGCACAAAGAGCTCTTTTCCCTTTTTCAGTCACTCTCGTCGGATATAAGTGCAGACAAGAATATGCCGATAATTGAAAGCGCTGTTGCCTACCTTGATGACTAGACCGAAGTTCCCCTCTAGC